>NZ_JBFUBK010000160.1:0-9573 GCF_056405815.1 Pseudomonas sp. P1_F1_2
ACCACCCACCAGGCACCACCCACCAGGCGCGTTCGATGTAGTCGCGAGCCGAAGCCAGCATGGTGCCCCACTCAGGGGTTGGCGGTTGTACGCCAAGGCCGAGGAAGCCCAGTGCCGCGGCATCGAGAATCGCCGAAGAGAAGCTCAAGGTCGCCTGAACGATCAGCGGTGCCATGCAGTTCGGCAGCACGGTGATGAACATCAGGCGTGGCAACGTGGCACCGGCCAGGCGGGCGGCGGTCACGTAATCGCGGTTCAGTTCGCCCATCACCGCCGCGCGGGTCAGTCGAACATAGGACGGCAGGGACACCACGGCGATGGCGATCACGGTGTTGATCAGGCCAGGGCCGAGGATGGCGACAATCGCCACGGCCAGCAGCAGCGACGGCAGCGCCAGCATGATGTCCATCAGACGCATGATGGTCGGGCCCAGMAGGCGCGGGAAGAAACCGGCGAACAGACCCAGCAGGATCCCCGGAATCAAYGACATCACCACCGACGACAAGCCGATCATCAGCGACAGSCGCGAGCCCGTGATCAGGCGCGACAGCAGGTCGCGACCCAGTTCATCGGTGCCGAGCAGGAACTGGATCTGCCCACCTTCCAGCCAGGCTGGCGGGGTCAGCAGGAAATCGCGGTATTGCTCGCTCGGGTTATGCGGGGCAACCCATGGCGCGAAGATCGCGCAGAAAATCACCAGCAACATGAACATCAGGCCGGCAACGGCGCCTTTGTTTTTGGAGAACGCTTGCCAGAATTCTTTGTACGGGGACGGGTAMAGCAGGCTTTGATCGACTGCTACCGCTTGATTTTGAGTTGAAGCTGGAGTGGTCATGGTCATGGTCATGATCTCAGCGCTGGTGACGGATGCGTGGGTTGGCAAAGCCGTAGAGGATGTCCACTACGAAGTTGACCACAATCACCAGGCAGGCGATTAGCAGGATGCCGTTTTGCACAACGGGATAGTCCCGGGCGCCAATGGCTTCGATCAGCCATTTGCCGATGCCSGGCCACGAGAAGATGGTCTCGGTCAGKACCGCACCGGCCAGCAATGTGCCGACTTGCAGGCCGACCACGGTCAGGACCGGAATCAGYGCGTTACGCAAGCCGTGCACGAACACCACGCGMGAWGGCGASAGGCCTTTGGCGCGGGCGGTACGGATGTAGTCTTCACGCAGCACTTCGAGCATCGACGAACGGGTCATCCGCGCGATAACGGCCAGCGGGATAGTGCCCAGCACGATGGCCGGCAGGATCAGGTGATGCAGGGCATCGAGGAACGCACCGACGTCATCGGCCAGCAGCGTGTCGATCAGCATGAAACCGGTGCGCGGCTCGATGTCGTAGAGCAGGTCGATCCGCCCCGATACCGGGGTCCAGCCCAGGCTCACCGAGAAGAACATGATCAGGATCAGGCCCCACCAGAAGATCGGCATCGAGTACCCCGCCAGGGAGACGCCCATCACCCCATGGTCGAACAGGGATCCTCGCTTRAGTGCCGCGATCACCCCGGCCAGRAGGCCCAGGATGCCGGCGAACAACAGGGCGGCCATGGACAGTTCCAGGGTCGCGGGGAATAGAGAGGTGAACTCGCTCCACACGCTTTCACGGGTACGCAGCGATTCGCCGAGGTCGCCGTGGGCCAGTTTGCCGATGTAGTCCAGGTACTGGGCATACAGCGGCTTGTTCAGACCAAGGCGTTCCATTGCCTGTGCGTGCATTTCGGGGTCGACGCGACGTTCGCCCATCATGACTTCYACSGGGTCGCCTGGAATCATGCGAATCAGCGCGAAAGTCAGCAAGGTGATGCCGAAAAACGTGGGGATCAATAACCCCAATCGGCGGGCAATAAAACTAAACATCTTGTGGTGTACCTCATCAGCCGGTTAGGCGTGCCTGGTGTCCCTGGAGTCAGGGACACCGGGAGTTTTCTTATTTACTTCACCTGGGTGGTGGCGAAGTTATTCGTGGTAAGCGGGCTAATGTGATAGCCCTCTACGTTGTTGCGCATTGCAGTAAACATACGGGTGTGCGCCATGCTGATCCATGGCTGGTCCTGATTGAAAACCTCCTGGGCTTGCTCGTAGAGCGCTGCACGTTCCGTCGGGTTCACTTTAGCTCGGGCTTCGTCGATCAGCGTCTGGAATTTCTCGTTGCACCAGCGCGCGTAGTTTTCGCCGTTCTTGGCTGCTTCGCAACTCAGCATAGGCGTCAGGAAGTTATCCGGGTCGCCGTTATCGCCCGCCCATCCGGCGGAAACCATGTCGTGCTCGCCGTTTTTCGCACGTTTGAGCATTTCGCCCCATTCCATGACGCGAATGTCGATCTTGATGCCGACCTTGGCCAGGTCAGCCTGCATCATCTGCGCGCCCAGCATCGGGTTCGGGTTGGTCGGCCCGCCGCCGTTACGGGTGAACAGTGTAAACGTTGTGCCTTCCGGTACGCCTGCTTCCTTGAGCAAGGCGCGGGCCTTGTCCAAGTCACGCGGCGGGTTGGTCAGCTTGTGGTTGTAGCCCAGCAGGGTGTCCGGGTACGGGTTGACCGCCACAGTCGCGTTGCCTTTGCCGAACAGCGCGTTGACATAGGCCGCCTTGTCGAACGCGATGTCGATGGCTTTACGCACGCGCACATCACTCATGTACTTGTGCGAGGTGTTCATCGCGATGTAGGAAACGGTCATCGCGTTCAGCTCATCAACCTTGAGGTTGGTGTCTTTCTTGATGCTCGGAATGTCATCCGGTTTCGGATACAGCGCGATCTGGCACTCGTTGGCCTTGAGTTTTTGCAGGCGCACGTTGTTGTCGGTCGCAATCGCCAGAATCAACGCGTCTGCCGGTGGCTTGCCACGGAAGTACTCCGGGTTGGCCTTGAAGCGAACTTGCGCGTCCTTGTTATAGCGCTGGAACACGAACGGGCCGGTGCCGACCGGTTTGTTGTTCAGGTCGCCGGCCTTGTTGGCCTTGAGCAACTGGTCAGCGTACTCGGCGGAGTAGATCGAGGAGAAGGCCATGGCAATGTCTGCCAGGAATGGCGCTTCGCGACGGGTCAGGGTGAACTTGACCGTGTTGTCGTCGACTTTTTCTACGCTTTTGAGCAGTTCTTTAAAGCCCATGCTTTCAAAGTACGGGAAGCCCACGCTCGACAGTTTGTGCCATGGGTGGTTTGGGTCCAGTTGACGCTGGAAGCTCCAGACTACGTCGTCGGCGTTCATGTCGCGGGTCGGCTTGAAGTAATCGGTGGTGTGAAACTTGACGCCTTTGCGCAGGTGGAACGTGTAGCTCAGACCGTCTTCACTGATGTCCCAGGAGTCGGCCAGCGCCGGAATCACCTCGGTGGTGCCGGGCTTGAAGTCCGCCAGGCGATTGAAGAGGGTTTCGGCCACTGCATCGGCGGTGACTGCAGTTGTGTACTGGACCATATCGAAGCCTTCCGGACTGGCTTCGGTGCAGACCACCAGGGGTTTGGCCGAGACACCAACAGCGACACTCAGCAACGCGGCAGCGATGGCCGCACGTAGGGGAAGCATTTTCATCAAGAACCCTCTGCAATCGGTTAAAGGACAAAACCCCAACGGCCGATTCGTCACTGAATCAGCCGGTGGGCAGGTGCATTACAGAATATTGAACGGAATAGTGGTCACGAGACGGAACTCGTTGATGCTGCCATCACCCTGGTTTTCACTGGCGCGGTGAGCGGTGTAGGTCGCGCGAACAGTGGTGGCCTTGAGCGGGCCGCTTTGAATGGCGTAGGTAGAACCGATGCCGTATTCGTAGTGGGTTTCGCCGTCCATGTTCTTCACGTCGTAGGCAGTACCGGTGTAGTGAGTACCGTCGATGCCCCAGCCGCGAGCCTGGTAGATGTTGAACTTCAGGCCTGGCACGCCGTATTCGGCCATGTTCAGACCGTAGGCAACCTGGAAGGATTTCTCGTTCGGGCCGTTGAAGTCCGACAGCAGGGAGTTGGCCAGGTAGATGCCGTTGGTTTCGTGCAGGTAGTCGAAGTACTCGTTACCGTTAATTTCCTGGTACGAGAAAGTCAGGGTGTGAGCCTGGTGAGTCAGGCCGAACGACAGGGAGCCGGCCTGGTTGTCGATTTCGCCCAGCAGCTTTTTACCTTCATCGACCGTCTTGTAGTAGTTCAGGCCGGTGGTCAGGCTCAGTACCGAGCTGTCACCCAATACGTGGCTGGCGCCGAAGTAGTACTGGTTCCACAAGTCTTCAGCCTGGGTGCCCCAGAAGCTGGTGGTCAGGCTGGCGAATGGCTGGTAAGTGATACCGCCGGTGTTCACGTGGTCGGCTTCGGCGCTGCTGGTACCGTATTCGGAGCGGAACTTGCGCAGGCTCTCTTCGGTACGCGGTGAGTTGCGGTCGAAGGTGCCCAGGTCGAAAGCCAGGTTGTTCAGCTCTTCGCTGTGGACTGCGACGCCCTGGAAGCTCGAAGGCAGCGCACGGTTACCGATCACATCAACTTGCGGGCTGCTGAAGTTCATGCGGCCGGCAGTCAGCGTGGTGTTGGAGACGCGCGCCTTGACGTTGGCCAGGCCCAGTTTGCTCCACTGGCCTTGAGCGTCGCCGCCCTCCTTGGTCAGGGTACGGTTGTTGCCAGCGCCTGGACGAGAAGTCGGTGCGCCACCGTTGTTGGAGGCCAGGTTCTCACGGTCGCGTTCAAGCGCGACAGCGTTGTAGGCCGCCACTTCAGTGCTGAAACCCACGGTCCCTTCAGTGAAGCCGGAGTTGTACTTGATGATGGTGCCTTGAACCCAGTTGATACGACGATCTGTCGGGGTGGCTACACCGTCTTTGCGGTAGGTGAACTTGCCGCCGCGATGCAGTTGTTCGTTGGCGTACCAGTTGCGCGTGGTGCCGCTGATGGATTGGCCTTCGACAAAGCCGGTTGCGTCGGCTTGTGCGCTTTTGGTGTTGACCGTCACCGGGGTGAATTCCTGGCTCTGGGTTTCTGCGTAAGCCGTGGCGGTTACGCTGCTGATGGCCAAGGCCAATAACGCGGTGCTGCTCAGTTTCATGGGTGAAGCTCCTTACTTTCTTTTTTTATACCGGTCTTTTTTGGTGGTCCGGCTATTTGGTTTAGAACTCATATAAGGCATCGCAAACGTTTGCTGTAGGCCGAATCGGCGAATTACGGCAATACGTTTGCATGAGGGCGCACTGCGCCCCCAGCGTTCTGGCTAATCGGTTATTGGTCGATACTGACGCCCGAGAACACGTTGCGGCCGAAGGGGCTGACTTTGAACCCTTCGACTTTGGCGCTTAACGGCTGGTTAACCGTCGAGTGGGCGACTGGCGTGATCGGTACCTGCTGTTTGAGGTACTGCTGCGCCTGTTTGTAGAGCACGGTGCGCTGGTCACGGTCGGTGACGACCTTGGCCTGCTTGATCAGCTTGTCGTAAGCCGGATCACACCACATGGAGTAGTTGTTGCCACCGATGGCGTCGCAGCTGTAAAGCGTGCCGAGCCAGTTGTCCGGGTCCCCATTGTCCCCGGTCCAGCCGATGAGGCTGATGTCGTGCTCGCCATTCTTGGTGCGCTTGATGTACTCGCCCCATTCATAGCTGACAATCTTCACGTTGAGACCGATTTTCGCCCAGTCAGCCTGGAGCATTTCGGCCATCAACTTGGCGTTCGGGTTGTAAGGGCGCTGAACGGGCATCGCCCACAGAGTGATTTCGGTGCCTTCTTTCACGCCGGCAGCCTTGAGCAGTTCCTTGGCTTTTTCCGGGTTATAGGCGGCGTCCTTGATCGTCTCGTCGTAGGACCATTGCGTTGGTGGCATGGCGTTGACGGCCAGTTGACCGGCACCCTGATAGACGGCCTTGAGAATGCTTTGTTTGTTCACCGCCATGTCGAGCGCCTGGCGCACTTCGAGCTGGTCGAAAGGCTTGTGCCGAACGTTGTAGGCGATGTAGCCGAGGTTGAAGCCAGGCTTCTCGATCAGCTTGAGTTTTGTGTCGCTCTTCAGTGCCTCCACATCGGCAGGGCGCGGGTGCAGGGTGATCTGGCACTCGTTGGCCTTGAGTTTCTGCACGCGTACCGAGGCGTCGGTATTGATGGCGAAAATCAGGTTGTCGAGCTTGACCCGGCTGGGGTCCCAGTACTGCTTGTTGCCGGTGTAACGGATGTTGGAGTCTTTCTGGTAGCTCTTGAAGACAAACGGGCCAGTGCCGATCGGCTTCTGGTTGATATCGCTCGGCTTGCCTTCGGCCAGCAGTTTGTCGGCGTACTCGGCGGACAGGATGGCGGCGAAACTCATGGCGATGTTCTGGATGAACGCGGCGTCGACGCTGTTGAGCGTCATGACCACGGTCAGCGGTCCGGTCTTTTCGACCTTGGCGATGTTCTTGTTCAGGCTCATCCCGTTGAAATACGGGAACTCGGTCGGATAAGCCTTACGGAATGGTTGTTGTGGGTCGAGCATGCGATTAAACGTGAACAGCACGTCATCGGCGTTGAAATCACGGGTCGGCGTGAAGTATTGGGTGCCATGAAACTTCACCCCTTCGCGCAGGTGAAACGTGTACTTAAGGCCGTCCTCGGAAATATCCCAGCTCGTGGCCAGGCCCGGTACGACGTTGGTCGCGCCTTTTTCAAACTCTGCCAGTCGGTTGTACAGCGGCTCGGCGGCGTCGTTATCGGTCGCAGTGGTGTACTGCGCCGTGTCGAAACCGGCGGGGCTGCCTTCGGAGCAGAACACCAGGCTGTTATTGGCGGCCTGGCTCATGGAAGTGGCGGCCAACAGGCCGGTGCCCAGTAATGCGGATAAAACCAAGGTATGGCGCATGACGCTCCCTCTTGTATTGACGAGTGTTTTGACAATGAGCCGCCGTCCCGTCCTGGGACGTGGAGGATCACTGAATTCAAACCCTGCGGGCGGCAATAACCGAGAACCCACACATAAGCTGGTCAGAACCCGACGGTAGGGGCCGTGGGTCTGGCAGTAAATGCGTAGAGTCCTAAAGACTCGTAGGAAATGGCAACGCGTCCGACACCACCGCGGTAGTACGCGGCGGAATTGGATGTAAGAGTTTTCCTACTTTCTCGGCAGATACAACAACGGCGACGTCAGAAACGTCGCCGTTGCAACACCTTATTTGCTGACGCTGACGCCGTAGAAGGAGTTCAAGCCAAACGGGCTGATCTTGAAATCCTGCACTTCGTTGCGCATAGGTTGGAACACCGTCGAGTGAGCGATAGGTGTCATTGGAACGGCGTCTTTGAGGACGTGTTGCGCTTGTTTGTACAGTTCGGTGCGCTTGGCGTGATCGGTCGTGCGCTTGGCTTCTTTTACGATGCCGTCGAACTTCTTGTCGCACCATTTGGAGAAGTTGTTGCCTTCCAGCGAATCACAGCCGAACAGCACGTTCAGCCAGTTGTCCGGATCACCATTGTCACCGCTCCAGCCAATCAGCATTGCCTGGTTCTCGCCACCTTTGGAGCGCTTGATGTACTCGCCCCACTCGTAGCTCTGGATCTTGACCTTGAGGCCGATCTTGGACCAGTCGGACTGCAGCATTTCTGCCATCAGCTTGGCGTTCGGGTTGTATGGACGCTGTACCGGCATCGCCCACAGGACGATTTCGGTGCCTTCCTTCACGCCGGCTTCCTTGAGCAGCTCTTTGGCTTTCTCAGGATCGTACTTGGCATCTTTGATGGTGGTGTCGTAGGACCACTGGGTCGGTGGCATGGCGTTGACGGCCAGTTGGCCGGCGCCCTGGTAAACGGAGTCGATGATCTGTTGCTTGTTGACTGCCATGTCCAGTGCCTGGCGCACTTTCAGTTCAGCCAGCGGGTTGGCGTCGGTTTGACCCTTGACCTTAGGCATCACGTTGTWGGCGATGTAGCCCAGGTTGAAACCGGCCTGATCAGGCACTTTCAGGGACTTGTCTTCTTTCAGCGCCTTCAGGTCGGCCGGACGTGGGAACAGAGTGATCTGGCACTCGCCCTTCTTCAGCTTCTGGATACGCACCGACGGGTCAGTGGTGATGGCGAAGATCAGGTTATCGATCTTCACGTCGTCCGGCTTCCAGTAGTCCTTGTTCCCGGTGTAGCGGATGTTGGAGTCTTTCTGGTAGCTCTTGAACACGAACGGACCAGTGCCGACCGGCTTCTGGTTGATGTCGGCGGCTTTGCCTTCTTTCAGCAGCTGGGCTGCGTACTCGGCGGACTGGAGCGAGGCGAAGCTCATGGCCATGTTCTGGATGAACGCGGCATCAACTTCCTTGAGGGTGAACTTGACGGTTTTGTCGTCGACTTTATCGATCTTGGTGATGTTGGTGTCCATCCCCATGTCGGTGAAGTACGGGAATTCGGTCGGGTACGCCTTACGGAACGGATCATCCTTGTTAATCATGCGATTAAAGGTGAACAGCACGTCGTCGGCGTTGAAATCACGAGTCGGCTTGAAGTACGGGGTGGTGTGGAACTTGACGCCGTCGCGCAGGTGGAAGGTGTACGTCAGGCCGTCCGGGGAAATATCCCAGCTGGTCGCCAGACCAGGAATGACAGCGGTGCCGCCACGTTCGAACTGGGTGAGGCGGTTGAACATGGTTTCTGCAGAGGCGTCGAAGTCGGTCCCGGTGGTGTATTGACCTGGGTCGAAACCGGCCGGGCTCCCTTCGGAGCAGAACACCAGGTTAGTCGCGGCTTGGGCGAAGGGTGCGGCAGCTAGCATGCTGGCGCCGACTAAAAACGGAATGACCGCGTGTTTAAGCATGGTGGCCTCATGATTGTGGCTTTTTTGGAATTATAGGACGACCTCGTGAGTCGACCCTGCGGATACTTATGCAGGGGCCATACCCAATGCAAGATCCTGATCGAGCATAGGCGTTAAACAGTGGCACGTACGTACCTTAATGTCGCATTTGTATAAATTCAGGTGCATTTGACCGTTTGCGGGTGATTTTTTCGGTGCAACCGGCGCACCGGGGCGGGGCGATCTCGGTGATTTGCGCACCCCGTTGGGGCGTGGTGTTACTTATTTATACCCACACGGTGGGGGCAGAATTCCCTAGATGGCTGATTTTCGGGGTGGGGGTTTTCTTACGTCGGGGGCGGGATGGTGTTGATTGCTTGGTGAGGTGTTAGGTATTTGTTGTTTAACGGGTTTGTTGGGGGTGTGGGGGCAGTTTGACCGGTCGCTGTTTTTGGGTGGACAGTTCTTGGGTCGTGGGCTGTCTGCTTGGCGGTGGCACTGGGTGCAACCGTTGGTTCTTTCGGTGGCGCCGCTTGGTCGTGGCGGCCTTTGGGCCGACCATGTTTTTGTGTGTTGTGTGTTGTGTGTATATCCGTTGCTGCGGTAACGGCGGCTTAGGGTTTCGCCCTTACGGGGACTGTCAGATATTTTGTGTGCGGGCCGTTAACGGCCTGCCGTTAGGCAGGCCATGCTTTTACCAGGTCGGCCTGATAAATCGATCTCCGTACAGAATCGCGAATTGATTCATCGCACTTTTCCAGTCATGGGCCGCGGCCCCCCAGTTTGCTGTGATATTGCGCAGTCCAAGCCAGATCAGTTTTGTCGCCGCATCGTCAGTCGGGAAGTGACCTCGGGTCTTGATGATCT
>NZ_JBFUBK010000161.1:0-9486 GCF_056405815.1 Pseudomonas sp. P1_F1_2
TTCCCACGCTCTGCGTGGGAATGCCACCATGGACGCTCCGCGTCCACTGTGACGCAGAGCGTCACCGGATTCATTCCCACGCTGGAGCGTGGGAACGATCATGGGTCAGGCGTTGGTTTTCGGTGCCAGCCCATCCGCCCTGAACATCCCGCGAATCCCGCGCACCGCCTGACGAATCCGGTCCTGGTTTTCGATCAGCGCGAAGCGCACATGGTCGTCCCCATACTCACCAAACCCCACGCCTGGCGAAACGCAGACCTTGGCCTCGGCCAGCAGTTTCTTGGCGAATTCCAGCGAGCCGAGGTGCGCATACGCCTCGGGAATCTTGGCCCAGACGTACATCGACGCCTTCGGGTTCTCGACCATCCAGCCCAGTTCATGCAGGCCTTTGACCAGCACGTTACGCCGCTGCCGATACTGCTCGGCGATGTCCTTGACGCATTGCTGGTCGCCTTCCAGCGCCGCAATGGCCGCGACTTGCAGCGGAGTGAACGTGCCGTAGTCGTGGTAACTCTTGATCCGCGCCAAGGCGTTGACCAGTTCCGGATTGCCGACCATGAAACCGATCCGCCAACCCGCCATGTTGTAGCTCTTGGACAGGGTGAAAAACTCCACCGCAATGTCCTTGGCGCCCGGCACTTGCATGATCGAGGGGGCTTTCCAGCCGTCGTAGACGATGTCGGCGTAAGCCAGGTCGTGCACCACCAAAACGTCGTACTGCTTGGCGAGGGCGATTACGCGCTCAAAGAAATCCAGCTCCACACATTGAGCAGTAGGGTTGGACGGGAAGCCGAGGATCATCATTTTCGGTTTCGGGATCGAGCCGCGAATCGCCCGTTCCAGTTCGGCGAAGAAGTCCACGCCCGGAATCAATGGCACCGAACGCACCTGGGCGCCGGCAATCACGGCACCGTAGATGTGGATCGGGTAGCTGGGGTTGGGCACCAGCACGGTGTCGCCCTGATCGAGGGTGGCCAGCATCAAGTGCGCCAGGCCTTCCTTGGAACCGATGGTGACGATGGCTTCGCTTTCCGGGTCGATGTCGACCTCGTAGCGATCCTTGTACCAGTTGGAAATTGCCCGGCGCAGACGCGGAATGCCCTTGGACGTCGAGTAGCCGTGGGTGTCTTCGCGCTGGGCGACCTGCACGAGTTTTTCGACAATGTGCGGCGGAGTCGGGCCGTCAGGGTTGCCCATGCTCAAGTCGATGATGTCTTCGCCACGACGACGGGCGGCCATCTTCAGCTCGGCAGTGATGTTGAACACGTAAGGGGGGAGTCGATCGATGCGCGCAAAGCGGCGCGGCGAACCTTGTTCGGCCATTGTTGCCTCGAATAACGTAAGCGCCCGGAACCGTCCGAGCGACGCTGGCCACTGCGGTGGCCTGTTGCGGAAGATAAGGGCTGATGTGGCACACTGTCCAGCCACTGCGTAAACAAATTTGTCCGAAGGAAATCGGTTGATGGAATTCACCAGCGGCTTCTTGCTGAGCCTTTCGCTGTGCCTGGATATCGGCGTGGCCAATATCGCGATGATCACATTGGCCATGCAGCGCGGCTATTTCCAGGGCTTTGCGCTGGGGTTGGGGACCTGTGTCGGCGACCTGATCTACGCGGTGCTGGCGTTGGCGGGCATGACCGTTTTGCTGCAATACGAAACCGTGCGTTGGGTACTGTGGATCGGCGGTTCGGCGTTGCTGATCTATTTCGCGGCGAAGATGATCTATTCGGCGATTCACCACGAAGCGGCCTTGGCCCAGGCCGAAGAGGTGGGGCAGAACTCCCATCGCAAAGAGTTTTTCCGCGGGATCTTCCTCGCCATGTCCTCGCCCAGCGCCATCCTGTGGTTCGCGGCAGTCGGCGGCACGCTGATTGCCCGTTCCGGCGGCGGTGGCGCCCTCAGTTCGGCGCTGTTTCTCGGCGGTTTTCTTTGCGCCGGACTGCTCTGGAGCGCCGGCCTGTGCTTCGCTGCCAGCCACGGCGGCAAGTTGCTGGGCGACAAATTGCTGCGCTACTCGTACATGGCATCGGCGGCGATCTTCTGCTATTTCGCGGTCTACGTGATTCTATCGGGCTACAACGAGTTTGTGGGGGCGGGCGCCGTCGAACAGTTGCACGCCCTGTAACTGGGCGAATCGGGTTTGGCTTCTATACTCCCAGCCGAACCCTTTTTTAAGCTCAGGAGATGAATCATGGATGAGCAAACAAGCGCCGAAGTAACGGAACCACGCTTCGAACACGGACACTTCCTGCTGATCGCAGGGCTTGGCGGAAAATTTACTCAACAGACTACTGCTGACATTCCCGCGCTCTGGGACAAATTCATTCCGCACATCGGCAATGTTCCCGGGCAAAAAGGCGAAGTGACTTACGGCGTCTGCTGCAATTTCGACGGTCAGGGCGGTTTCGATTACATCGCCGGGGTCGAGATCAGCAAGCTCGATGACTTACCGGACACATACCGCTGGGTAGAGGTGCAGCCCCAGCAATATGTCGTGTTCGAACACAAGGGGCCGCTCACCGCCTTGCCGCAAACCTTCCAGTACATCCATGGCACGTGGCTGCCTAAGTCTGGACGCGAGCTGTTGGCTGCCCCGGAGTTCGAGCGCTACAGCGAAGACTTCAACCCCAAGCTCAACACCGGCAAGCTGGAAATCTGGTTGCCGATCAAAGCGTAAACAAGACGGCGAGAGACTGATTAGTAGAATCGTCTCTCGCTGTCGCGCGGGTGCTGATTTATGATCCCCAGCCTTTCCCACGCTGATTCCGAGCTGCCATGAACACCGTCATCCGCAACGTCACCGCCACTGATCTGGACCGCTGCTACGCCATCGAAACCGTGGCCTACGAAGGCGACGAAGCCGCCACCCGGGAGAAAATCGCCACCCGCATCGCCACGTGGCCCGAGGGTTTCGTCGTGGCTGAAGTCGACGGCGTTGTAGCCGGTTTCATCAACTCCGGTGCGGCGTTTCAGGTGGAAATGTCGGACGAAGCGTTCAAGGAACTGATCGGCCACGACCCGGCCGGCCCGCATGTCGTGATCATGTCGKTGGTGGTGCACCCGGATTATCAGGGCTTGGGGTTGGCGAAACAGTTGATGGGCGAGTTCATCGAACGGATGCGTGCGCAGGGCAAGACCCACATCCACCTGATGTGCAAAGAACGGCATATCCCGCTGTACGCCGGGTTTGGCTTTGCCTACATCAAGCCGTCGGCCTCTGACCATGGCGGGATGGCGTGGCATGAGATGGTGTTGGAGCTTTGAGGTCGCAAATGATTGCTTGAGATAAGTTTTTTTATAGCCTAAATTCAGACCGTGTTGCATTGGCCAGCCTGATTGGATGGCGGTAGAGGAATGAGTAATGCGAGTTGAAACCATCAGTTTTGTAAAAAAGAACGCCGCGGCACTGGATCTCTCTGAGCCTATGCTCGTCACGCAAAATGGTGTGCCGGCTTATGTGATTGAGTCGTATGAGGAGCGTAAGCGTCGTGACGAAGCCATTGCGCTGATCAAGCTTCTCTCGTTTGCCTCCCGCGACAAGGAGCAGGGCAAGTTGATTTCTGGTGACACACTTTTGGCCAGACTGGCTCAGCGACGTCAATCAGAGCAAGGCGATACCGATGCCTGAAACCTACAGGGTAGAGTTCGCGACTGCTGCGGAGCACGGAGTCGTTTCACTTGAGCACTACCTGACACAACAATGCGGTCGCAAAAAAGCGGCAGAGCTGGTTGATCAATTGGTCATGCAGATCGTTACGGCACTGGCTAGCCAGGCTCATGTCTATGGTGTTTGTCAGGAAGCGGCGTCTCTGGGTGTAACTCTATTTCGAGAGTATCTGCCTTTGGGGCAGCGGGTTCTGTATGAGGTATATCCGAGCGAAAAACTTGTGGTGGTCGCTCTGGTGATCGGCCAACGCCAAAGTGTCGAAAAACAACTGCTCGACTACTGTTTACTGCTCTGACAGAAGACTTCATCCAAAGGGTTGCCACGAGGCAACCCTTTTGAATCGCCCCCCCGTCGGTTAAAAAACCAACCCCATCCGCCGTTCATACCCGATCCGGCCCTTGTACGCTTCACCACTGTCGACCCAGCCGAATTTTGCGTAGAGCGCGATGGCCGCCTGGTTGTCCGCATCCACCGACAACTCCAGCCCCTTTATTTCCGGAAACGCCTGGCGCGCCACGTCCGGCAGCGCTTGCAGGCAGGCCTTGCCGTAGCCTTTGCCTTGAGCGTGTTGATCCACTTGCAGCGCATGCAAGGTGGCGCTGTGTTCATCGGCCCAGGCCGGCAGTACGGGCGGGCGCTTGAGCAGCAGGAAGGCGACCGGAACGTCTTCGACCAGTAGCGCAAACCCTTTGACGCCCGGGCCTGGTCTGGACAGCAAGGTGTGCAATGCACCGTGAATGTCGCCGGAAAATTTGATTTGTTCCTGAAGAACTTCGATGGCCTCGACCTGCTGGCGCTGGAGTGCGTTCAGGCTGTCGTAAGGCACGAGTCGGGCTGTCACTGGAGTGTCCTTTTTCCAACACGAATGGGTCTTGGATTTTAGCGAGTTTGCGCAGATGGATTATTTTTATTTGGTTGTCGATTTGCCGTTTGGCCGAACGACTAAGGGTGTCTTCACAACAAAAACACGGAGAACCACCATGAGCGCTACCAATGAAATCCAGACCCTGATCGACACCTATCGTCAGGCAGTCATTTCTAAAAACGTCGATAAAATCATGGCCCTGTATGCCGACGACATCGTCTCCTACGACGCAGTCAAGGCCTTGCAGTTCCGGGGCAAGGCCGCGTACCGCGCGCATTGGCTGGAGTGCATGGAAATGTGCCAGGGCCAGCATCAGTTTGATTTCGATCATATGAACATTGTGGCGGACGAGCACGTCGCCTTCGCCCATTGGCTGGCCCATTGCGGTGGCACCAACGACAAGGGCGAGACCCAGGCCTGCTGGATGCGCGTGACCGCCTGCTATCGCCGCGACGGCGGGCAATGGCGGATTGTCCACGAACATTGGTCGGCCCCGTTCGACATGGTCAGCGGCACCACGCTCTTCAATCTGGAGCCCTGATCGTCGGGAATTTCGCCAAGGCGTCAATCTGCAGCCATAGTTGATCCGTTCGATTCAGGAGAGTCACATGAAGTACCTATGCTTGGTGTACAGCAACGAACAGGCGTTGCACTCATTGCCTGACAGTCCCAAGGACGCCGAGTGCATGGCCTACGCCGAGTCGATTCAGGGTAGTGGCCGCATGGTGGCGGCCGAAGCGCTGGAGTCGGTGCAGACCGCGACCACTGTGCGCATGCGTAACGGCAAGATGTCGATCACCGACGGTCCGTTCGCCGAAACCAAGGAGCAGTTGGCCGGCTTCTACCTGATCGATGCCAAGGACCTCAATGAAGCGATCCAGGTCGCCGGGGACATCCCGGCGGCCCGTGTCGGTTGTGTTGAGGTGCGCCCCGTTCGCCAGTTGAATCCTTGATGCCGGGCGAGTCGGTGCCGGCTCGGGTCGAGCTGGTTTACCGCGAAGAGTCGCGGCGGATCCTGGCGACGCTGATCCGATTGCTCGGCGATTTCGATCTCGCTGAAGAGGCCCTGCACGAGGCCTTTTTCGTGGCGGTGGAGCGCTGGCAGCGTGATGGCGTGCCGGACAATCCGCGCGCTTGGCTGGTGTCCACCGGGCGCTTCAAGGCCATCGATGCGTTACGTCGGCGTGCGCGGTTTGTCGCGGCGCAACCGCTGCTGATCGCTCAACTGGAGGCGCTGGAACAGGCCGACTGGAGTGCCGAAGACGTGGAAGATGATCGCCTGCGGCTGATCTTCACCTGTTGTCACCCGGCACTGGCCGCAGATGCTCAAGTGCCGTTGACCTTGCGCGAAGTCTGCGACCTGTCCACAGAGGAAATCGCCCGGGCGTTTCTCTCGGCGCCCGCCACCATCGCTCAGCGCATCGTGCGGGCGAAAGCGAAAATCCGCGATGCGAAAATCCCTTATCAAGTGCCGACGCTGAAGGAATTGCCCGAGCGCCTCGACAGCGTGTTGCGGGTGATTTACCTGGTGTTCAACGAAGGTTACTCGGCCTCCATCGGTGCTGAAGTGACGCGCGAAGACCTGACGCGCGAGGCCATTCGGCTGGGGCGTTTGCTGCTGGAGTTGCTGCCCGAGCCGGAGGTCATGGGGTTGCTGGCGCTGATGTTGCTGCATGAGTCACGGCGCCTGGCCAGGACTTCGGCAAGCGGCGAGTTGATCGTGCTGGATGAGCAGGACCGTTCATTGTGGGATGCGGGGATGATCGCCGAGGGTTGCGCCCTGGTGGAACGGGCGCTGACCCTGCAGCGCTTTGGGCCGTATTGCCTGCAAGCGGCCATTGCGGCGGTGCATGCCGAGGCGTCAGCGCCGCAAGCCACGGACTGGCCGCAGATTGTCGGTCTGTATGACTTGCTGTTGCGGATGGTGCCATCGCCGGTGATCGAGTTGAACCGGGCAGCGGCGATCTCCCAGCGCGATGGACCGTTGGCGGGGCTGACGTTGGTGGAGGCGATTCTGGATCGCGGCGAATTGCTGGATTACCACCTGGCGCATTCGGCGCGGGCGCAGTTTTATCGGCAGTTGGGACGGGTGGAGGAGGCGCGGGCCGCGTATGGGCGGGCGCTGGAACTGACGCAGCAGGTGCCGGAGCGGCGGTTTCTGGAAGCGCGCATAAAGGCGTTGGGGTGATGTGATGTGTCGGGCCTCATCGCGGGCAGCCATGCTCCTACGGGGTTTGCGTTTAACCTGTAGGAGCATGGCTTGCCCGCGATAAGGGCCAAAGGACCTTCACTCCAGCATCTTGCTCAACAACCAACTCCCCGCTGGCCCCGGCGGATATTGGCGTGACCACAACGCATCGACAAACACCGGTTTCGGCCAGCCGCGCACCTGAAGTTCCTGCAACGAACCCTGGCCATAACGCTCCACCAGCCACCGCGGCAACGACGCCCAGCCAAATCCTCCCTGGGCCATTTCCAACAGCATCAAGTAACTCGGCGCCGACCAGACGCGACCTTTCGCCCGGCTTTCATACGGATTGACGATGGTGGCCAGGCGCAGCTCCCGGTGCTGTTGCAATACATGCTGGTCGATATGATCGAGCGCCGCCAAGGGATGCGCAGGGGAGACGAACAGTGCGATTTCCGTGCGCTCTTCGACGGTAGAGCTGACCAGGCTCGGAGGGTAGCTGTCCTTCATTTCCGCGAACGCCACGTGCGCCCGTCCCCGTTGCACCAGCGCTATCAGGTCATCGCATTCGGCAATCAGGCATTCGAGCTCCAGGTCCGGATAGCGTTGCTCGAACGCACTGAGCACCGCTTCGAACCGGTCGGATTGATAAGTGTCGGAAATCGCCACGGTCAGTTTTGCCTCAATGCCTTCAGACAATTGGCTGGCCGTCATTTCCAGCCGGCTGGTAGCAGCCAGGATCTCCTCGGCGCGTTGCAGCATCACGTGCCCGGCCGGGGTCAGGCTGGGTTTGCGGCTGCTGCGGTCGAAGAGAACCAGGTTCAAATCGATTTCCAGGCTGGCCACTGCTGCGCTGATGGTCGACTGGCTGCGCCCCAGTTTGCGCGCCGCTGCGGAAAACGAGCCTTGGGTCGCCGCCTGGACAAAGGCGAGCAACACTTCGTGAGAGGCCATGAACTATCGCCTTGATCGATGGTTATTGGTTATGAAGTATCGGCTTGATGCAGGATCATGGCAACCACAGTCACTCAGAGGAGTCAGGCCATGAGCCCCAACAAATCCATCACAGAGCGTGTTTTCCAGGCCATTGGTTTCGAACTGCTGGCCATCCTGATCTGTACCCCGTTGCTGGCCTGGATCATGAACAAACCGTTGCTCGACATGGGTATGGTCACCATGCTCATCGCGGCGCTGGCCCTGGCCTGGAACGTGGTGTTCAACGGGATGTTTGACCGTGTTCTCAACCACTACAACGTGGTGCGCACGACATGGGTCCGGGTGGTCCATGCGCTGCTGTTTGAAGGCGGTCTGGTCGCCTTCGGTGTGCCGCTGATTGCCYGGTGGCTGAAGACCAGCCTGTGGGAGGCGTTCTTGCTCGACATCGGCGTGCTGCTGTTTTTCCTGCCGTACACCTACATTTACCACTGGGTGTATGACGTGGTGCGGGAGCGGGTGATGGTGGGTCGGGCGACGTTGCAAAAAGCCAGCTGAGACAGGGGCTGCAACACATAACAAATGTGGGAGCGGGCTTGCCCGCGATGGCGACCTGACAGTCAACGATGATGTTGAATGTGCCGGCCTCATCGCGAGCAAGCTCGCTCCCACAGGTTTTGTATCAGCTGTACGGTTATGCGTTAGATGTGGAAGTAACCCACGCACGAATCAAACGGCAGACGCTTGAGTTCGATTTTGTTCAGGTCCAGCACTTCGCGCAGGGCCTTGGTTTCGCCCGGGAAGTTGCGGTAAGCGACTTCGTCCAGAACCACGATGGCGCCTTTAGGCATGTACGGCAGGAAGGTTTCCAGCGCGACTTTGGTCGATTCGTACAGGTCGGTGTCGAGGATCAGCATGGCCACGACCAGGTCCGGACGGGTCTTGACCCACTCAGGCACGGTCTTGACGATGTCGCCCTTGACCAGTTCGCAACGCGGGATGCGGTTGACCGGGCGCAGCAGGTCGTTAGCGTCGATCATGTCCTGGATCAGCGACTGGTCGGTGTCGGAGAACATGGTCTCGTTGACGTCGGCCGGGTCTTCTTTCTTGTCGATGCTCTGGAAGCCTTCGAAGGTGTCGAAGCCTACGATCGAACGGTTGATCGCGTACGGTTCCAGAATCATCGACAAGTGCATGTACAGCATCAGCGAGTTGCCCTTGTACACGCCGCACTCGATGATCGCGCCCGGTACTTCAGCCACTTTCTTGAACAGTTCCATGCGCGACAGTGCAGCGGTTACGCCGATGCGGTTGGCGAACACGAACGGCGCGTCGGCCACGTACTCGGCATCAACGCGCTTCAGAACGTTGGCACGGGTTTCGTTGTACTGGGCCTCTGCAGGCGTGATGCGACGCTTGGTCATTGCTGGATTCCTTGGAAATTCGAGAAGTCGTGGGCGTGGAAATAGTCTTTGAAACCGGCGCCGACGTCAGGGCAGGCGCTGTCGACGTTGATCGCGCCGCGCTTGTGCTTGAGGTCATCGAGGTGCATCAGGCGGAAATCCACGCTGAAGCGGGTTTGTTCGGTGTGGTTGGCGACTGTGCCATGCAGGTGCGAGCCGGAGAAAATCAGCATCTCACCGGTGTTGCCGGCAATGCGCACTTCAGAGGACGTATTGATTGCCTCCAGTGGCACCGGGTGCACGCGGACTTCCTCCTTGAGGTTGTCCTTGGCCTTGTGCCGCTGGTTGTTGATCCAGTCGTTGAGGCTCCATTCGCTGGAGGTGTTCTTCACCGGCACATCAAAGTAACCAGCGTTGATCATCATGGTCT
>NZ_JBFUBK010000162.1:0-9452 GCF_056405815.1 Pseudomonas sp. P1_F1_2
GTGTTCATCCGGGGAGTGGCGCGTAGCGCCGTTCGACGCAGTCGAACACGCTGCATGTAGGTCGTAGCGAAGCAGACCGGAGGGCAGTGTCCCCGGAGGGATACCGGAGCGAAGGAACGCCGAGCCCCAGCGAGGGGCCGGACGCTCGGGGCGAGCCTTTTTTTGCTTACTTTTTTTTGGCGTTTGAAAAAAAAGTGAGTCGCCGTAAGGGCGAAACCCTAAGTGGCCGTTACCGCAGGAATGAATATGTACACCATAAAAAATCCCGGTCGGCTCTAAGGCCGCCATCGCGAGCAAGCTCAGCTCCTACAGGGTTCAGGTGAACCACTGCAGGAGCGAACCCAGAGTCAGGCCAGACTCTTGCTAACCACTTCAAACACATCGCTAGACAACTGACCCGAAGCACGAATGCGCTCCAGCTCACCTTTCATCAACGCCTGACGCGCATCGTCATACTTGCGCCAGCGAGTCAGCGGCGCCAACTGGCGCGAAGCGATCTGCGGATTAAACCCGTTCAACTCGATCACCAGATCCGCGAGGAAGCGATACCCCGAACCATCCGCCGCATGGAAGTTGATCAGGTTCTGCCCGGCAAACGCACCGACCAGCGCCCGCACCTTGTTCGGGTTCTTCATGTTGAACGCCGGATGCTGCATCAACTGACGCACACGCTCCAGACCACCCGGCAACGCACTGCCCGCCTGAACGCTGAACCACTGATCCATGACCAGCGGATTGTCCTTGAAGTGCTCGGCAAAACTCGCCAGCACCTTGGCTTTCTCTGCTTCAAACGACGAATTGACCAGCACCGCCAACGCCGTCAGGCGCTCGGTCATGTTGTCGCTCGCCTCGAACTGTTCAAGCGTCGCCGCCAACACTTGCGGTTTAGCGCTCAACATCAGGTACGACAGCGCAATGTTCTGCAACGCGCGACGAGCGAAGTGCTCGGCCTCGGCCACGTACGGCGTTTTCTTCGACAGCTCGCGATTGGCCTGATAACGCAGCCACAACGCCTCGAACAACCCTTCAGCCAATTGCTTGCGAGCAAACTCACGGGCAATGTGAATCGCATCGACATCAGCCACTTCGCTGATTTCAGTCAGGTACGCCTCACCCGGCAACGAAAGCATTTCCGCGACCATGGCCTGGTCCAGCGTCTCGTCGGACAGCACGGTGCGCAACGCCGACACCAGGCGCTGATCCAGCACCAAGGCTTCGCCGGCCTGGTGTTGGGCGATCAGCTCTTGCAGCACTTGCACCGACAATTGCTGGCCCGCATCCCAGCGGTTGAAGCCGTCGCTGTCATGCTGCATCAGGAACATCAGTTGATCGCGGTTGTACGGGAAGCTCAGTTTGACCGGCGCCGAGAAACCACGCAGCAATGAAGGCAACGGCTGTTCAGCGATGTCGACGAAGGTGAAGGTCTGCTCGGCTTCAGTCACCGAGATCACCCGCGACGTGCCCTGAGCGCTGGCTTCGCCGGACAGGCGCAAGGCAATCGCCGCACCTTTGGCGTCCAGCAGGCCCAATTCCACAGGAATCACGAACGGCAGTTTTTCAACCTTGTCCGGGGTCGCCGGGCAGCTTTGACGGAAGGTCAGGCTGTAGGTTTTCGCCGCAGCATCATAAGACTCGCTCACCGCCAAGCGCGGAGTACCGGCCTGGCTGTACCAGCGCTTGAACTGGGTCAGGTCGACACCGTTGGCGTCTTCCATCGCCTTGATGAAGTCGTCGCAGGTCACGGCCTGGCCGTCGTGGCGGTCGAAATACAGGTCGCTGCCCTTACGGAAACCTTCGGCGCCGAGCAAGGTGTGGATCATGCCGACCACTTCCGAGCCCTTTTCGTACACGGTCAGGGTGTAGAAGTTGGAAATTTCGATGAAGCTGTCCGGCCGCACGGCGTGAGCCATGGGGCCTGCGTCTTCAGCGAACTGGTGCGTGCGCAGGTAAGCCACGTCCTGGATGCGCTTGACCGTGGCCGAGTTCATGTCCGAGGAGAACCCGGCATCGCGGAACACGGTGAAGCCTTCTTTGAGCGACAACTGGAACCAGTCGCGGCAGGTCACGCGGTTGCCCGACCAGTTGTGGAAGTATTCGTGGGCGACGATGGCTTCGACGCGCTGGTGCGCGGCGTCGGTTGCGGTTTCGGCGCGGGCCAGCACGGCGCTGGAGTTGAAGATGTTGAGGCCCTTGTTCTCCATGGCGCCCATGTTGAAGTCGTTGACCGCGACAATCATGAAGATGTCCAGGTCGTACTCGCGACCGTACACTTCTTCATCCCAGCGCATCGACTTCTTCAGGCTGTTCATGGCGTGCTGGCACTTGTCGATGTTTTCCGGCTCGACGTAGATACGCAATGCCACGGAACGCTCGGTCATGGTGGTGAAGGTGTCTTCGACGCACCACAAATCACCGGCCACCAGCGCGAACAGGTACGCCGGTTTCATGAACGGGTCTTCCCAGGTCGCCCAGTGCCGGCCGTCTTCGCCGGGACCGCTGGCAATCGGATTGCCGTTGGACAGCAGCACCGGATAGCTGTGTTGTTCGGCGACGACCGTGGTGGTGAACTTGCTCATCACGTCCGGGCGGTCGAGGTAATAGGTGATCTTGCGGAAGCCTTCGGCTTCGCACTGGGTGCAGAACATGCCGCTGGAYTTRTACAARCCTTCCAGSGCGGTGTTGGTTTCCGGGTGGATCTTGACGCTGGTATCGACCGTGAAGGTGGTGCTGGTCGGGTGCAGGGTCAGATGATTTTCCGTCAACTGATAGTCGCTTTCGCTCAGCTCGCGATCAGCCAGGGTCACCGATAGCAGCTCCAACTGCTGGCCGTCCAGTACCAGCGGCGGCAGGCCCGGGCCGCGCTCGGGATTGCGGCGCATCACCAGTTGCGCATGGACCAGGCTGTGGTCCTCGAACAACTCGAAGGTCAGGTGCGTCTCGTCGATCAGGTACTCGGGCGCCTGATAGTCTTTCAGGTAAATCATCTTCGGTTGTTCGGTGCGCATGCTGGAGTCCTTACTGATGCACGGCGAGCTGATAAGCCGTGTATTTACGAATATTGATCACGCCAGTGTCGAAGATCAGGTATTGCCCCTTGACCCCCAGCAGCGTGCCTTCGGCAATCGGGTTCTTGTCCAGGTTGAAGCTGACGATCTTGGCCGGGTACTGCTCGACCGGATAACGGATCTCGAGCGTTTCTACGTCGGCAATGGTCTGGATCGCTTGCAGGCCAAATCGTTCCTGCAATGTTTTCAAGCCCTCGGCGCAGCTATCAAACAGTTGGTCGCGAACCTCGGCCAGGTCCACCGACGCCGCCTCGCCCTTGAGCAACGCACGCCAGTTGGTTTTGTCCGCCACTTGACTGCGGAACAGGTCTTCGACGAACCCCGACTGCTGACGGGTCGACACGCGCATGATCGGCAACGCCTGACGGGCGCCCTGATCGATCCAGCGGGTCGGCAGTTGGGTAGCGCGGGTAATCCCGACTTTCACCCCCGACGAATTGGACAGGTACACGATGTGATCGGTCATGCAGAACTGTTCGCCCCATGCCGGCTCACGGCAAGTACCAGCGTCGTAATGGCAACGCTCCGGGCTCATGATGCAGAGGTCGCACTGCGCCAGTTTGGTCATGCACGGGTAGCAATACCCTTGGCTGAAACTGGTTTTGGTCTTGCGTCCGCAATGGGTGCAATGAATCGCCCCCAGGTATTCCAGGCGCACGGTAGTGCCGATCATTGGATTGACCGGCACCTCGACATCACCCAGACGCAATGCGTACTGCACGTCGGACCCGTCAAGACGCGCCGACATTTTACTGATTGCACCTCGGCCAATCTCGATCAATGGACGGCATCCGATTTGAACAGAATATTGGGTATTTCAATCGATTTGGAGCCGCATTCCTGCACCCCCATGAAGCCCGTCCGCTCTTCTTCGGGCAGGTTCTGGATTTCCCAGGCGATCATCGCTTGCAACGACAGCTCGCGTTGTTCCGCGGTGAGTTTGCCACCGTCGGACCATTTGCCGATTTCCACCGCCAGTTTCAGGCTCTGGTAGATATCGGGGG
This sequence comes from Pseudomonas sp. P1_F1_2, assembly GCF_056405815.1. Lineage (NCBI taxonomy): Bacteria > Pseudomonadati > Pseudomonadota > Gammaproteobacteria > Pseudomonadales > Pseudomonadaceae > Pseudomonas > Pseudomonas sp. P1_F1_2. The sequence goes on from NZ_JBFUBK010000162.1 coordinate 4,070, forward strand.
TGATGTTTTTGATCATTTCGTTAAAAGAGGACATCAGGGTCTCCGCGCGATTGAATACATAACTTGTTTAGACGGCCAGTTTACGGCGGTTGTACAAACCACCCAACAAACCGGTCAGGCATCCGACGAGCAACCCGCTGACGTGGGCCGCATTAGCGATCTCACCGAAACCGATCATCGAGATCAGCCCGGACATACACAGCACCAGCCACACCAACATCATCACCAACACACCACGCGGCAGGCGATAAGCCGGGTTCGGCGACAATAACTGGAAGATCCAGCAATGCCCGAGCAGGCCGTACAGTACGCCGGACAAGCCGCCGAACAAGGTCGGGCCGCTGAAAAAATACTGCGCGTAGTTGGACACCAGGCTGAACAGCAGCGTCAGGCCGATCAGGTTGATGCTGCCCTGTCGCGATTCGATACGCCGACCCAGTTCCCAGTACCACATGCCGTTCATGGCCAGGTGCAAGATGCCGAAGTGGATCAGCATCGGCGTCATCAGGCGCCACCACTGCCCCGCCGCCAGGCTGTCGGCCAACGGGACGAAATGGATGTATTCGCCCACCACGCGGAAATCGAGGAAGGTCAGCCAGCGCATCGTGTCGAGGTTTTCGCCCAACAACGTCACCGCGCCGACGAGGATGCTCAGCAGCAAAACCGCCGCGGTGGCCTTGGCATAGCGAAGTTGTTCGACGAAACCGGGGCGTTGGGTCGTTTGCGCCACCGGAATGTCCAGTTGCTGATCGGGATCACCGGCCGGAAAGCGTTCGTACAACGAGCGCACGTCTTCGCTGATATTGGCCGGCACCCAGAGCACCTGTTCGCCCGACTCTTCGCTGACGCGATGCGGCACCTGCATGCGCTGCAGCAATTTGACGAACCCGCTCAAGTCCACCGCCAGTGGCAGACGCAATACGGCAACAGCACTCATTGCAGCACCTCCGGCCGTTCGACATCGACCCAGACAAATTTGTGCGGATCGAGACGGGTCTCCTGATCCAGGCGATAGGCGACCAGTTTGCCGTAGAGCACTGCGCTGTAATCCAGACAGGCCAGGTTCGGGCGAATCGGTGCCGGTTTGCCGCTGCGCCAGTAGTGGCCAACGAACAACAGTGGCTCATCGATCCCATAGCGCAGCAACGTGTTCTTTTCCGTGGAAGACAGTGGCGTCTGCGCCACCGGCTCAGGCAATGCGTCCGGTTGGAACACGATGTCTCCGTAGGTTTGCGGGTCGTCTTCCCAGAACTTGGTGCGAAAGAACGAACGCACCAGACCGTCGCCGCTGGTCATGGTCAAGCCGTGGGGCAAGCGCATGTCGGTGCCGCGCAGCAGCCGGTCGAACACGGTGCAGGCGAAACTGCCGGGCACGGCCGATGCCTGAAGGAAATGCTCATCGACGCAGCCATTGGGGAACAGCCCGCGCAACGGCTCGATCAGGCCCGAATCCCAGCAGGCATGCACCACCCGGAAGCGCCCGGCATCGATAAACAACGGCAACTGGTAGAACCATTGCAGGAAGTCATGCCAGTCGCCGGGATGATCTTCGAACTGGCTGAGGGTTTCGCCCAGTAACCGGGCATGGCGCGGCGTGTGCTCTCGGACAAACTGTTTGCCGCTGCCCGGTGGCGCCGGGGTGCTCCAGCCCAGCGCGTTGAATTCATGGTTGCCCATGATGCACAGCGCCTGGCCGGCCTCGACCATGTCATGGACGATGTGCAGCGCCTCGCGAATGCGCGGGCCGCGGTCGATGATGTCGCCGACGAACACGGCCATGCGCGATGGATGCCGCCAGACGCCACCTTGTTTGTGATAACCGAGCCGGTCGAGCAAGTGCTCAAGGGTCAGAGCGCAACCGTGCACGTCACCGATCAGGTCGTAGCTACGCGCGGGATCGAGCATCAGTCGCCTCCACCACCCAATCGGCTGCCCCAACCGAGCTTGGTCCGGCAGACTTCATAGTAATTGTGGTCAAGGGGGTGGATCAGCCGCAGCTTCTGCGCTTTTTTGCTGATGGTGATGGTGTCACCCGGTGCGCAGGTGAAGTGGTTCTGCCCGTCACAGGAGACTTGCGGGTAAATCTGCATATCTTTGGACACGACGATTTTCAGCTCACTGTTGCCATCGACCACTATCGGCCTACCCGACAAGGTATGGGGGTACATCGGCACAATCACAATAGCGTCAAGCTTGGGATGCATGATCGGTCCACCCGCTGACAGCGCGTAGGCGGTCGAACCGGTGGGCGTCGCGACGATCAGGCCGTCGGCCTTCTGGCTGCAAACGAACTGGCCGTCGATGTACAGCTCGAACTCGATCATCCGAGTCGATTTGCCGGGGTGCAGCACCACGTCGTTCAGCGCATCACCCTGGCCGATGGCTTCAGCGTGACGGCGGACTTCGGCTTGCAGCAGGAAGCGGTTTTCCACCAGGTAGTGCCCGTCGAGCACTTCGGCGACTTTGACTTCCAGTTCATCAGGGCGAATATCGGTCAGGAAACCGAGGCTGCCACGGTTGATGCCAAGCACCGGGATATTGTGCTTGGCCAGCGCCCGGGCGGCGCCCAGCAGGCTGCCGTCACCGCCGACCACAATCACCATGTCACAGACTTCGCCGAGCATCTTGCGTGACGAGGTTTGCAGGCCATGCCCCGGAAGGACTTCGGCGATGGTGTCCTCAAGGATCACGTGCAAGTGACGATCGAGCAGAAACCGTTTCAGTCGGCGGACGGTATCCAGCACCTGAGAACTGCCCAGGCGACCGATGATGCCAATATTACGAAATTGCTCCATGGGGTTCCTGCAAGGACGGCGAAAAAGGCGATTATGGGCGAAAGCGCGGGATAGACAAAATCCTTTCAGCCACAAGGGTGTACTCATGTTTAGGGCTATGCTCGCAAGATGATCCTATTTCCCGATTTGCTCACGTTGCCCCATCAGTTGCGCCACCCCGAAGTGCGCGACCTGGCGTGGGTCATCCTCGCACCGCCGATGCTCCTCGATACGCCGTGGCCGCAACGTCATCCGCTGGCCGGCAGCGAGTGGGTGCAACAACCGGAACACCTGGAGCGCTGGTTGCGGCAACTGGACCGCGACAGTTATGACTTGTTGCACTGGCTGTCCCAGGCCCGAACCCGGCGTTTAGGCCTGTACTACGAACGGTTATGGCAATACGCGGTGCGGCACGCCCCGGGGATCGAGCTGATTGCCGCCAACCTGCCGATCAGACGTGAAGGGCATACGCTGGGCGAGCTGGACATGTTGCTGCGCGACCGCGACGGTGTGCATCACCTGGAACTGGCGATCAAGCTCTATCTCGGACCGCAAAATGGTAACGGGCAAGACACCGCGCAGTGGCTCGGTCCCGGTTGTCATGATCGGCTGGACCGCAAACTGGCGCACCTGACTCAGCATCAACTGCCCATTTCTGCCCGTACCGACAGTCGCGAAGTGCTCGCGGCCCTCGATATCCAGCAGTTCAGTGCGCACTTGTGGCTCGGCGGTTACCTGTTGTATCCGTGGCCCGGACACGCCGAGCCACCCGACGGTGCGCATCCGCAGCATTTGCGCGGTAGCTGGCTGCATCAGAAAGACTGGGCAGACTTTGTCGTGCGACGGCCTTACGGCCGATGGCAACCCCTGCCCCGCCATGCCTGGCTGGCGCCGGCGCATTATCCCGCAGAACAGACATGGAGCCCGGAACAACTGAGCGCCTGGCTGAGCGACCTCCAACCCCAGGCCCCGGCGCAGTTGATGGTGCGCCTGACCGAAAATACCGAAGGGGATTGGGAGGAAGCGGAACGGTTGTTTCTGGTGGYGGATCTTTGGCCGAATGTGCCGGGCAGTGGTTGAGATTGGTAGTGGCAGATATGGCCCCATCGCGGGCAAGCCTTGCTCGTACGGGTCGTGTGTCAATCGCAAAATTCGTGATCGACCCGATCCTGTAGGAGCAAGGCTTGCCCGCGATGAGGCCAACTCGATTTAAATCGTCAACCGCACCGCCAGCGCCGCCAACGTCACCAACAACACCGGCACCGTCAGAACAATCCCGACCTTGAAGTAATAACCCCAGCCGATCCGGATACTCTTGCGCTCCAGCACATGCAGCCACAATAACGTCGCCAGACTGCCAATCGGCGTGATTTTCGGCCCCAGATCGCTACCAATGACGTTGGCATAAATCATCGCCTCCTTCACCACGCCGCTGGCCTGGCTCGMATCGATCGACAGCAAACCGATCAGTACCGTCGGCAAATTGTTCATGATCGACGACAAAATTGCCGTCAGCACACCCGTGCCCAGCGCCGCGCCCCAGACACCGTACTGTGCAAACCCGTCCAGCCAGCCCGCCAGATACCCGGTCAGCCCGGCATTTCGCAAGCCATACACCACGAGGTACATGCCCAGCGAGAAAATCACGATCTGCCACGGTGCTTCTTTCATCACCTTGCGCGTGGAAATTTTGTGGCCACGGGCAGCGATTGCCAGCAGCAGCGCGGCGCACACCGCAGAAATGGCGCTGATCGGAATGCCCAGCGGTTCCAGGGCAAAACACCCCACTAACAGAATCACCAACACCGCCCATCCGGCGTAAAACGTCGCCTTGTCATGGATCGCAGTGGCGGGATGATCCAATTGCTCGGGGTCGTAATTCCTGGGAATGTCTCTGCGAAAGAACCACATCAGCATCGCCAACGTTGCCGCGACGCTCACCAGGTTGACCGGGATCATCACCGCCGCATACCGATTGAAGGTGATATGGAAGAAGTCGGCGGACACAATGTTCACCAGGTTCGACACCACCAGCGGCAGGCTCGCCGTGTCGGCGATGAAACCGGCGCCCATCACGAACGCCAGCGTCGCCGCCGGAGAAAATCGCAATGCCAACAGCATCGAGATCACGATGGGTGTGAGAATCAACGCCGCGCCATCATTGGCGAACAATGCCGACACCAACGCACCAAGCAGCACCATATAAGCAAAAAGCTTGCGTCCACTGCCCCGCCCCCAGCGGGCCACATGCAAGGCAGCCCAGGCAAAAAAGCCCGCCTCGTCCAGCAACAGGCTGATGATGATCAGCGCGACGAAGGTGCCGGTGGCGTTCCAGATGATCTGCCACACAATGGGGATATCGCTTAGCTGCACGACACCAAATATCAGTGCCAGCACCGCCCCGAAGACTGCACTCCAGCCGACACCCAGGCCTTTGGGTTGCCAGATCACCAGCGTGATGGTCAGCAGGAAAATCAGTGAAGCAGTCAGCATGCAAAGCAACCTTGTGCGCAAAAAACAAACCGCGATTCAGCCGCAACACACGAACAGAGTAAAGCCCCCATTTTCTACACAACGAATCCCGTAGCAGCTGTCGAGCAGCACGAGGC
>NZ_JBFUBK010000163.1:0-9035 GCF_056405815.1 Pseudomonas sp. P1_F1_2
AACTCCTTGTGGGAGCGGGCTTGCCCGCGATGGCGTCGGCACAGGCAACATTTCTCCAGACGAAAAAAAGCCCGCAGTGTGAGCGGGCGAAAGACCAAAGAAGCTATATGCGCAGTCGCTTCCAGGTTGTGGCAGCTGCTTGGGGGATCAGCTGCCGCGGTACGTGGAATAGCTATAGGGCGAAATCAGCAGTGGCACATGGTAGTGATCCTGCTCGGCAGAGATGCCAAAACGCAGCACCACCACATCCAGAAATGCCGGCTCCGGCAGCGCAACGCCACGGGCGCGGTAGTAATCGCCCGCATGGAACTGAACCTGATAGACCCCGGTACGGTAGTCATCGCCTTGCAGCAGGGGTGCATCGACCCGACCGTCGCTGTTGGTTATCGCGCTGGCGACCAATTCCAGCTGCGATCCTTCAACGCGGTACAACTCGACCTTGATCGAGCTGCCCGGGCAACCGTGTGCTGCGTCCAAAACGTGTGTAGTCAAACGTCCCATTGATTCTGCGCGCCTGCCTGCGTCAAGCAGTCAGACCTCGCGCCTCCCGAAGTCAGTTAAAAAGGAGACCGCACCGGTTCGGAGCACGAAACGCTGCGGCGAGCGATTGATTAAGACACTTTTCAAAAAAATTGTACACAATAAAAACGACATATTTACCTCGATGCCCGCCAGTCGGGAATTTCCGGCGAATTTGCGCCACCTCATAAGATCAGAGGAGCCTCTACCATTTAGCTGACCGGTCAGGCAGGTTTCTTGCAGTATCATCAATTCATGACAGTTCGCGAAAAATGCAAAAATTCAGGCTTACAAAGTGAATATAAAGTTGTATACAATCAGCCCATCGCTGTGACGCCAGCCTGGCACTCAATGTTCAGGCACGTCGCGCCAACGTCATCACCGAATTAAGAAGGAAGACTGCAGTGAGCGCTGACTACCCACGCGACCTGATCGGTTACGGCAGTAACCCTCCTCACCCACATTGGCCGGGGAACGCCCGCATTGCCTTGTCTTTCGTACTCAATTACGAAGAAGGCGGCGAGCGCAACATCCTGCACGGCGATAAAGAATCCGAAGCCTTCCTCTCCGAAATGGTCTCGGCGCAGCCACTGCAAGGCGCGCGCAACATGAGCATGGAATCGCTTTACGAGTATGGCAGCCGTGCCGGTGTCTGGCGGATTCTGAAGCTGTTCAAGGAATTCGACATTCCACTGACCATCTTCGCCGTGGCCATGGCCGCCCAGCGCCACCCGGACGTGATCCGCGCGATGGTCGATGCCGGCCACGAGATCTGCAGCCACGGCTATCGCTGGATCGACTACCAGTACATGGACGAAGCCCAGGAACGCGAGCACATGCTCGAAGCGATCCGCATCCTCACCGAAATCACCGGTGAACGTCCGCTGGGCTGGTACACCGGTCGCACCGGCCCCAACACCCGCAAGTTGGTGATGGAAGAAGGCGGTTTCCTCTACGACTGCGACACCTACGACGACGACCTGCCCTACTGGGAACCGAACAACCCGACTGGCAAGCCGCACCTGGTGATCCCGTACACCCTGGACACCAATGACATGCGCTTCACCCAGGTCCAGGGTTTCAACAAGGGCGACGACTTCTTCGAATACCTCAAAGATGCGTTCGACGTGCTGTACGCCGAAGGCGCCGACGCACCGAAAATGCTGTCGATCGGCCTGCACTGCCGCCTGATCGGCCGTCCGGCGCGTCTGGCATCGCTCAAGCGCTTTATCGAATACGCTAAAAGTCATGAACAGGTGTGGTTCAGCCGTCGCGTCGACATCGCTCGCCACTGGCACGAAACCCACCCGTACCAAGGGGCTGCCAAATGAGCACCTTTCAAACCGTCAAACCTTCGAGCCTGAGCCGCGACGCCTTCGTCGCCGCTTTCGCCGACATCTACGAACATTCGCCATGGGTGGCCGAGAAGGCCTTTGACCTGGGCCAGGACGCCTCGATCGACGAGATCGAAACCCTGCACCAGCGCATGAGCGACATCCTGTTGAGCGCCGATCACGCAAGCCAGCTTGCCCTGATCAACGCTCACCCGGACTTGGCCGGCAAAGCTGCCGTCCAGGGCCAACTGACCGAAGCCAGCACGAACGAACAGGCTGGCGCCGGTATTCACCAATGCACGGCCGAAGAGTTCCAGCGCTTCACCGAGCTGAACGACGCCTACAAAGCCAAGTTCAAGTTTCCCTTCATCATGGCGGTAAAAGGCAGCAACCGGCATCAGATCCTCGCAGCGTTCGAAACGCGCATCCACAACTCGGTCGACACCGAATTCAAATGTGCGCTGGCAGAGATCAACAAGATCGCCCTGTTCCGATTACTGACCCTATAGCAAGCCTGGCCCGAGTGGATTCAAGAACGCTGATTCACCCAGGGCCTCGCAAGCATCCCAAGCCAACTTATTAAAGGCAGACAAGAAGAATGAAAGCTTACGCCGTACCTTTCGAGAAGTTCGTCAACCTGGCCGATGCCCGTTTGGGCACCAAAATCATCTCGGTCACCGATGACTGGTTCGCAGACGCCAACCGTCTGTTCCAACCGACCCCGGCCGTGTGGAAGGAGGGCGTGTTCGATGACAACGGCAAGTGGATGGACGGCTGGGAGTCGCGCCGCAAGCGCTTCGAAGGCTACGACAGCGCGGTGATCCGCCTGGGCGTACCGGGCTCGATCAAAGGCGTCGACATCGACACTTCATTCTTCACCGGCAACTTCCCGCCGTCGGCCTCCCTGGAAGCCTGCTTCCTGGCTGAAGGCGAGCCGACCGAAAACACCCAGTGGGTTGAAGTTCTGTCCGCCGTCGAACTGCAAGGCAACAGCCACCACTTCCACGAAATCAACAACGATCAGGCGTTCAGTCACCTGCGCTTCAACATCTACCCGGATGGCGGTGTCGCCCGTCTGCGTGTGTACGGCGTGCCGCACCGCGACTGGTCCGCTGTGGGCGACAACGAGCAAATCGACCTGGCCGCAGCCCTCAACGGTGGCCGCGCCCTCGCCTGCTCCGACGAACACTTCGGTCGCATGAGCAACATCCTCAACCCGGGCCGTGGCATCAACATGGGCGACGGCTGGGAAACCGCACGTCGTCGTACCCCGGGCAATGACTGGGTGATCGTCGCGTTGGGCCATGCCGGTGAAGTCGAGAAAGTCATCGTCGACACCCTGCACTTCAAGGGCAACTACCCGGACACCTGCTCGATACAGGGCGCATTCGTGAAAGGCGGCACCGACAGCCAGATCGAAACCCAATCGTTGTTCTGGCGCGAACTGCTTCCGGCGCAGAAACTGGAAATGCACGCCGAACACACCTTCGCCGAGCAGATCAAGGCATTGGGCCCGATCACCCACATCCGCCTGAACGTGTTCCCGGACGGTGGTGTGAGCCGCCTGCGCGTACTGGGCAAGGTCGCTAAATAAGGGTGAACCTAAATGATCGTTCCCACGTTCTGCGTGGGAACGCATCCCGTGACGCTCTGCGTCACAGAGTGGACGCGGAGCGTCCGGTGAGGCATTCCCACGCAGAGCGTGGGAACGATCAAAACGAACAACACAGAATTCGGATAAGAACAGCATGCGCACACTGACGATTGAACCGCTGACCAAAGAAGCCTTCGCCCCTTTCGGTGACGTGATCGAAACCGACGGCAGCGATCACTTCATGATCAACAACGGTTCGACCATGCGTTTTCACAAACTGGCGACGGTTGAAACCGCGAAGCCAGAAGATAACGCGATCATCAGCATCTTCCGCGCTGACGCGCAGGACATGCCGCTGACCGTCAGCATGCTGGAGCGTCACCCGTTGGGCAGCCAGGCGTTTATTCCGCTGCTCGGCAACCCTTTTCTGATCGTGGTCGCGCCACTTGGCGATGAACCTGTATCAGGCTTGGTCCGCGCCTTCGTCACCAACGGCAGGCAGGGCATTAATTACCATCGCGGCGTCTGGCACCACCCGGTGCTGACGATCGAAAAGCGGGATGACTTCCTGGTGGTTGATCGCAGTGGCACAGGCAATAACTGCGATGAGCATTTTTTCAAAGAGGATGAGCGTTTGATCCTCGCCCCCCACCAATAAGAGAAGGTCTGATCACTCGACAACAGAGTGACAGGCGAGAGGTAAAGACTGTGGAAGCACATCTGTTGGAATGGCTGAACCTCAGCGTGCGCTGGGTTCATATGATTACTGGCGTGGCCTGGATCGGTGCGTCGTTCTATTTCGTCTGGCTGGAAAACAACCTCAATCGGGTCAACCCGAAAAGTGGGCTGGCTGGCGATTTGTGGGCAATCCACGGTGGCGGTATCTACCACCTGGAAAAATACAAACTGGCTCCACCGACCATGCCGGACAACCTGCACTGGTTCAAATGGGAAGCCTACTTCACCTGGATGTCGGGGATCGCGCTGCTGTGCGTGGTGTTCTACTCCAACCCGACGCTCTACCTGCTGGCACCGGGCAGCGCCCTGAGCGGTCCTGAAGGCGTACTGTTGGGCATCGGCTCGCTGTTCGTCGGCTGGTTCGTCTACTCCTTCCTGTGTGACTCGGCCCTGGGCAAGCGCCCTGCCCTGCTCGGGTTCATCCTGTTCGTACTGATCATTGGCGCGGCCTACGGCTTCAGCAAAGTGTTCAGCGGACGCGGTGCTTACCTGCACGTCGGCGCGATCATCGGCACCATCATGGTCGGTAACGTGTTCCGCATCATCATGCCGGCGCAGCGCGCACTGGTGGCGGCGATTGCCGAGAACCGCACGCCCGATCCGGCCCTGCCGGCCAAAGGCCTGCTGCGTTCGCGTCACAACAACTACTTCACCTTGCCGGTGCTGTTCATCATGATCAGCAACCACTTCCCGAGCACTTACGGCAGCCAGTACAACTGGCTGATCCTGGCCGGGATCGCGGTGTTGGCGGTGTTGGTGCGTCACTACTTCAACACCCGTCACGACAGCCACAAGTTCGCCTGGACATTGCCAGTCGCGGCAGTTGGCATGATCAGCCTGGCTTACGTCACCGGTCCCGCACCGATGACCAGCCCGGACGTGGCCAAGGCTCCGGCAAAAATCGAATACCAGCCGCTGCCGGAAACGGCGCTGGGTGGTGGTTTGAAACGTGCTGAAACCAAACCCGCCGAAGCACCCACCGCCGCACCGGCGCAAGCGTCCAACGCAGGCCCCGGTTTCGACAAGGTGCACAGTGTGATTCAGGAGCGTTGCGCGGTTTGCCATTCGGCCAAACCAACCAGCCCGCTGTTCAGTGCCGCCCCGGCCGGCGTGATGTTCGACACCCCCGAGCAAATCCGCCAGAACGCGGCGCGGATCCAGGCTCAAGCCGTCACCAGCCAGATCATGCCACTGGGCAACATCACTCAGATGACCCAGCAGGAACGTGACCTGATCGGCGCCTGGATTGTTCAGGGAGCACCGACCAACTAAGTAGCAAAAGCATCGCGAGCAAGCTCGCTCCCACAGGTTTTGCATTGTCTGTGTGGGAGCTGGCTTGCCTGCGATTGGCCGCAACGCGGTCTACCTGATGCACAAAATCACAAGAATAAAAAAGATCCGAGGTGTTGCATGTCCGAGCTATCCGCAGCGCGCATCCCCGACGCACCCGCCATTCAGCGTTTGCCCCTTTTGCAGCTGATCCTGGTTGGCCTGCAACATGTTTTGCTGATGTACGGTGGCGCCATCGCGGTGCCGCTGATCATCGGACAGGCCGCTGGCCTGAGTCGTGAAGAAATCGCCTTCCTGATCAACGCCGACCTGCTGGTCGCCGGCATCGCCACCATCGTTCAGTCGCTGGGCATCGGCCCCATGGGCATTCGCATGCCGGTGATGATGGGCGCCAGTTTCGCTGCGGTCGGCAGCATGGTCGCCATGGCCGGCATGCCCGGAATCGGTCTGCAAGGGATCTTCGGCGCAACCATCGCCGCCGGGTTCTTCGGCATGCTCATCGCGCCGTTCATGTCCAAAGTCGTACGCTTCTTCCCGCCGCTGGTGACGGGCACGGTCATCACCTCGATCGGTTTGTCGCTGTTGCCCGTGGCCGTGAACTGGGCCGGCGGCGGTGCGAGCGCCGCTCAGTTCGGTTCACCGATTTACCTGGCCATCGCCGCACTGGTGCTGGGCACCATTTTGCTGGTGCACCGTTTCATGCGCGGTTTCTGGGTCAATATTTCCGTGCTGATCGGCATGTGCCTGGGCTACGTGATCTGCGGCGTGATCGGCATGGTCGACCTCAGCGGCATGGCCAGCGCACCGTGGGTTCAGTTCGTCACCCCGCTGCATTTCGGCATGCCGAAGTTCGAACTCGCGCCGATCCTGTCGATGTGCCTGGTGGTGGTGATCATCTTCGTCGAGTCCACCGGGATGTTCCTCGCGCTGGGCAAAATCACCGGCCAGGAAGTCTGCCCGCGAATGCTGCGTCGCGGCTTGCTGTGTGATGCCGGCGCCTCGTTTTTCGCCGGGTTCTTCAACACCTTCACCCACTCCTCTTTCGCGCAGAACATCGGCCTGGTGCAGATGACCGGCGTGCGTTGCCGCTCGGTCACCATCGTTGCCGGCGGTTTGCTGATTGTGCTGAGCCTGCTGCCCAAGGCCGCGTTTCTGGTCGCATCGATTCCGCCAGCAGTACTGGGCGGCGCGGCGATTGCGATGTTCGGCATGGTCGCGGCGACCGGAATAAAGATTCTCCAGGAAGCTGACATCGGTGACCGTCGCAATCAGTTGCTGGTGGCGGTGAGCATCGGCATGGGGCTGATCCCGGTGGTACGCCCGGAGTTTTTCGCCCACCTGCCCGTGTGGATGAGCCCGATCACCCACAGCGGCATCGCGATGGCCACCCTCAGCGCGCTGACGCTGAACCTGCTGTTCAACATCCTGGGTGGCGCCGAACGCGCAGCCATCAACGACTGCCACGCACACACCCATTGATCTGACGAACAACCAAGGGGGCCCGCCTGTGGTCAGCCCCCTGGCCACAACCTGCGCCTCGAACAATAAAAACAAGAGGGAGCAACAGATGATTCGGACACAAACCAACGTGCTGTTGAGTGGTGGCCTGCTGGCCGCGAGTCAGGCCATGGCTGGCGATTTACTGCTGTGGCAAACCAACAGCCTGAGCTACCTGTACGGCAAGGATTTCGTGGTCAACCCGGCGATCCAGCAGACGATAACCTTCGAACACGCCGACCGCTGGAAGTACGGCGACAACTTCCTGTTCGTCGACAGCACCTGGTACAACGGCGAGAAAGACCGGAACAAAGGCGCCCACGCCTATTACGGCGAGTTCAGCCCGCGCCTCTCCTTCGGCAAAATCCTCGATCGCCGTTTCGAATTCGGCCCGATCAAAGACGTGCTGCTGGCCATGACCTACGAAAGTGGCGAAGACGACACCGAGGCCTACCTGATCGGCCCCGGCTTCGACCTCGCTGTCCCGGGCTTCAACTTTTTCACCTTGAACTTCTATTACCGTCAGACCGAAGGCTCGCGCCCCGGCGACGATGTCTGGCAAGTCACCCCGGCCTGGTCCTACACCCTGCCACTGGGCAACTCGAACGTGTTGATCGACGGCTACATCGATTGGGTGGTGGACAACGACCAGAACTCACACGGCACCTATCACGCCAACCTGCACTTCAACCCGCAGATCAAATATGACCTGGGCAAAGCCCTGGGCTGGCGTGAGAAACAGGTGTACGTCGGCGTCGAATACAGCTACTGGAAAGACAAATACGGCATCGAGAACACCTCTAACTTCGACACCAATGAAAACACCACCAGCCTGCTGGTGAAGGTGCATTTCTAAGATGACCGGCAACCGTGCCCCAAACCTGTCGTCGGTGCGCTGTTGCGGGGCACTTGAGACCTGGCCAAGGAGTCAGTATTCTCCGCGGCCGCCTGAATCCGCTTTAAAAAAAAGCCCGGATTTAATTCCTGACCAGAAGGCCAACTTATCCCGGCTCTGGACGGTACCAAGGCATTCCACCCCCCCTCTCAATCGACTGTTCTTGAGCAGCCGAGCGGGAGTTTTTTTGCTTTTTGAAAGCCTTGGCGCAGCTCTTGCTAACAGCATTAAAGCTGACCGATTGGATGATTTTTTACCGCTAAAGAAACAGGCGCCACACCAGAGCGCCGACCTTAAAAAAATAACGTGGAACCACCTACTTTTTGGGAGCAACCGAATGAAACGTACGTGCACTAGCCTGATGTTGGCGGGATCGATGCTGGCCGGGGGCCAGGCCATGGCCGGCGACTTGCTGCAATGGCAGACCAACAGCCTGACTTACCTCTACGGTAAAGAATTCAAGGTCAACCCTGCCATTCAGCAGACCGTGACGTTCGAACACGCCGATGGCTGGAAATACGGCGACAACTTCTTCTTTATCGACAAGATCTTCTACAACGGCAAGGAAGACGCCTTTGCGGGCAAGAACACTCACTACGGTGAGCTCAGCCCGCGCTTGTCGTTCAACAAGATTTTCGACCAGAAATTCGAACTCGGCCCGATCAAAGATGTACTGCTGGCCATGACCTACGAGTTTGGTGAGGACGATACCGAGTCCTACCTGATCGGTCCGGGTTTCGACCTGGCTATTCCGGGCTTCGACTACTTCCAGTTGAACTTCTACAACCGTCACACCGAAGGCGATCGCCCAGGCGACAACGTCTGGCAAATCACCCCGGTCTGGTCTTACACCATTCCAGTGGGCAGTTCGAGTGTGCTGATCGACGGTTACATGGACTGGGTCGTCGACAACGACGTCAACAGCCGCGGCGAATACCACGCCAACCTGCACTTCAACCCACAGGTCAAATATGACTTGGGCAAGGCGCTGAATTTCGGTGCGAAGCAGCTGTATGTCGGTGTTGAATACGACTACTGGAAAAACAAATACGGGATCGAAGATTCCGGTGCCTTTACGACCAATCAGAACGTGACGAGCCTCTTGGTGAAGTTCCACTTCTGATCCGGCTGTAAGTGGCGTCTGCGAGGACGCCATCGCGGGCAAGCC
>NZ_JBFUBK010000164.1:0-8950 GCF_056405815.1 Pseudomonas sp. P1_F1_2
GGGTTTACGACTGCTACGCAGCCGGACGCAGGCTTCGCCAGCTGCTACATGTTGCGCGGTGTTTCGACGATCCAACCCCCTCTAATCCCACAGTTTTCTAGCGACCAACCGGCATACATTTTTTAACGTCTATACCCACAATCTTACTGATTTATCTCTCGCCACCCACCGCACATCATCAACTCCAACAAGAAAAGCGTCGCCCTGTGCGGCGCTCACCGAAGTACGTCCACGTACTCAAAATTGCCTTGGAGTCCGTCATGGTTACCGCTGCAACCACCACCGCCCCGCTCATTGAAAAACACACCATCGGCTACGTGCCGCCCGAAGATCGCCACGGCAAAACCCGCGACCTGTTCACCCTCTGGTTCGGCGGCAACATCGCCCCGCTGCCCATCGTCACCGGCGCCCTCGGCGTGCAAATGTTCCACCTGAACCTGGTGTGGGGCATCGTCGCCATCCTCGTCGGCCACTTGGTCGGCGGCGTGCTGATGGCGCTGCACTCGGCGCAAGGCCCGCAGATGGGCATCCCGCAAATGATCCAGAGCCGCGCCCAGTTCGGCTCCCTCGGCGCACTGCTGGTGGTGCTGATCGCCGGCGTGATGTACATCGGCTTCTTCGCCTCCAACATCGTCCTCGCCGGCAAGTCCCTGCACGGCGTCGTCGACAGCGTTCCGGTGCCGGTCGGCATCGTCATCGGCGCCCTCGGTTCCGGCATCATCGGCATCATTGGCTACCGCTTCATCCACGTGCTCAACCGCATCGGCACCTGGGTGCTCGGCGCCGGCATCGTGCTCGGTTTCGGCTACATCTTCACCCACGTGCAGACTGCCGACTTCCTCACCCGTGGCAGCTTCAACCTGTCCGGCTGGCTCGCCACCGTGTCCCTCGCCGCGCTCTGGCAAATCGCCTTCGCGCCGTACGTCTCCGACTACTCGCGCTACCTGCCGGCCAACGTGCCCGTGGCCGCCACGTTCTGGACCACTTACCTGGGCACCGTGCTCGGCTCCAGCCTCTCGTTCATCTTCGGCGCCGTCGCCGTCCTCGCCACGCCCGTCGGGATGGACACCATGGACGCCGTCAAACTCGCCACCGGCTCCATCGGCCCGCTGATGCTCGTGCTGTTTTTGCTCAGCGTCATCAGCCACAACGCCCTCAACCTCTACGGCGCCGTGCTGTCGCTGATCACCCTGGTGCAAACCTTCGCCTACCGCTGGATCCCCACCGCAAAAAGCCGCGCCGTCCTCTCGGTATTGGTCCTCGCCGCCTGCTGCTTCGCCGCCGTCGGCGCCTCCGCCAACTTCATCGGTCACTTCGTCGACATGGTGCTGGTGCTGCTCGTAGTGCTGGTGCCGTGGACCGCAATCAACCTGATCGACTTCTATGCGATTCACAAAGGTCATTACGACATTGATTCGATCTTCAAGGTCGATGGCGGGATTTACGGGCGGTACAACCCGCAGGCGTTGTTGGCGTACGCGATCGGGATTGTGGTGCAGATTCCGTTCATGAATACGCCGCTGTATGTCGGGCCGATTTCGGAGCACATCAATGGCGCTGATTTGTCCTGGTTGGTCGGCCTGCTGATCACCTCGCCGCTCTACTACTGGCTCGCCAACCGCGACACCGCTTACAAACGCCGCCTCGCCACCGGAAAACTGGCCACCTCGATCTAACTAACCCCGCAACTCCATGTGGGAGCGGGCTTGCCCGCGAATGCGGTAGGCCAGGCAAAATTGAATGACCTGACAGACCACCATCGCGAGCAACCCCGCTTATGCCTAAACCACAAAACCCAAAAATTAATGAACCCTGCCCACCATCACTCACCTAACTGAATGACCATCAGGAGGGTGACCCATGCAATTCGAAACAACCTGGATAGTACTTACGGCAGTTCTTCTACTGATCGAGCTATGGGCAATCAGCAGAGTCCGCAAAGCCGACGGCAAATCGAGCAACAAACTCTTGTGGATCGTGGTGATCGTGTTCGTGCCGATGATTGGGGTCCTGGCATGGGCAGCGTTCGGCCCGAAAAACACCGAACACAACCCGCATTCGCCGCAGGACCGACAATGACGTCGAACGATCCGCAACATCGATTTTGGTAATTGCACAAAGCCCCAACGATTCGGGGCTTTGTCGTTTCGGGCCATCCGAAAAACATGTAGGAAACCGCCCCCTGTGACGAGGGAGCTTGCTCCCGCTGAGCAGTGAAGCCGCCCCATTTTTCACCAAACTTTTAAACAACCCAAAACCCTGTAGCAGCTGGCGAAGCCTGCGTCCGGCTGCGCAGCAGCCGTAAACCAGTACACACGGTTCACCTGACACTAAACAACCTTTGATTTCACGCCCGCGACCCAACTGCATTCAATCGCAGCCACCCGCTAAAAACTCGAGTTTGCGTCCTACAACCCCGTTTGCAGCCACCAAAATCGACGCCTATATTCGAGCCGTCGCTGACCGCAGTCAGCGATAGGGTTTCGCAGCCCTGAAGAAGATGACGCACCGCTAAATGACAACTGTGGCAAACTTTGCCGCCGTTACGTTTTATGGCGGCTGTGTGTGGGAGACCTTCGGGTCTGCCGGCTTTTGTCTCTTCTCCGGTCTGCGAACCCACACATAGCTGCCACCTATTTGTTTCGCAGCAGAAAGGTGGCTACATAATCCTTTGAAGAGCTCATCTTTATGTCTACGAACAATCCGCCACGCCGCTTCACCCCCATGTCCCAATTCGCCACCGACTACCCCGTCCTGCTCATCGACAACGACGCCCCGCTACGCGAACTCCACAACTGCCTCAGCGAACGCCTCAACGCCGTCCTCAAATACCTAAACCTGATGGCCTGCACCAGCCTCCCCGACTACGCCGAAAACGACATCAACACCGTCACCAACATCGCCCGGATCATGGTCCAGGATGTGAGTGATGTGTTTCGGGTGATTGAGCAGCGTGGATTTGATGCGCCCAAAGGTAAGTAACCGCATTTCCACAAAAAAGGTGACAGATCTATTTATTAAATATAATTCGCACCTTCTCCACTAAAATAGTAAAAAATGGCGACAGATCTATCTATAAAAATAGATCTGTCGCCATTTATATTTCTCTAACTCTGAGCCCCTACCCTTTCGAGTTTGGTTCCGAAACTAATAGCTCTCGCATATGCAGGGTCCATTTCTGTGCCATCAGGGCGCCCCCCCTTCGGTTCTTACATTAATAAACTCCCCTTTTACTATGCCTTTTTCGAAATCCACTTCTTTTAATCGCATTGTACCTTCGACAAACTGACCTCCACTTATCATTTCACTGCCGCCTTGGATCAAAAGCGCGCTAAAACCTCCCGAACCAACCTTATAATCAACACTTGGTTTAAAATTTACGTGTCCAAAGTCCAAGCGAAACACCCAATGATTCGGCGCATCCTCTGGATTAAACCCATAAAAATATCGTTGACCGGAAGCAGTAAAACGGCCATTAACTTTAACTTTACTGGTAGCTACAGCAAAATCCCTGTCAGACAACTCAATTTCAAATTGAGCCTCCCAGTCATCACTCGATGACGAACCTAGTAGCCGAACATCATTTTTTTCAATCGTTTTATTACTGGCCATAAACGACATCCTGTTTTATTTATAAATGAGCACTCTCATTTCAGCCCATTCAGACTAATTAAATAAAACACACTCCACACCTGTAAAATATGACAGGTAATAAGATCATTCAAGCATAACCACAAAAAAACCCATTACCCTTAGCTATAACAGCAGGCAAAAAGCTGCCAGACGAAGATCGACGACATTAGTTGCACCCACATCAGCGACCATGACCAGCGTGAACTCAGCAATGCCAAGAAGGTCGGTAGCTGCTCGTATATCGGCGATCACAACCTGCATAACCAGTGTGATCCATGAAGCAATGATTGTACGGCTCACCGAGTGCCAGATAGAGCCGGCAGCAAATCAGAGGAACTAAAACCCGCATTACTGCGGGTTTTTCATGATCTGTTTCATACATGGCAGAATCCCCCAATCGCAATCAAAGGTGACAGATCTATTTATTAAATAAATCTTTCATCATTTCCACTAGTAAAGAGATTTGCTTTTACGCTCTTGCCTTTGCTTTTCTCTAGCTTCCCGCTCCTCCCTTTCAAACTTTTTCATTTCTTCATAAAATTTAGTTGATGTTAATCTGAGATTCTGCATATGACCGATTGCGACTGTTGTAGCAATGACTGTAGTGGCGCCAGCCCAGGCGGTTTTGTTCTGCGCAATTCTGCTTAAAATAGAATAGCAGGGCCACAGGCCGGGAATGCTCACGCCTAACTCTAACAGCAGCGTATACCCAAAAAGGAATGCACCCGCGAAAAGCAACCCGAGAATTGAGAACATACCCAAGTAATACATTATGGATGATGAAACAACCCACGCATTTCGGACAAAAACAGGAACAGCAAGTATTACACCGAGCAATCTATAACCGATTATCTCAGCAAAATTGTTATACCAACAAGGAAGAAAAGGCCGGAAAATATATGAAGCCATCCATATAACAAATATTACTTTTAACACTATAACAATAACGTCCCACCACATATGCACCTCGCCAACAAACAGCCACAGAGATCAATTCAGCAATGCGACCTTTTTAAGTAGATCGTAGAGCCCATCCGGCACCAACGGCGCGTCATCAGTAAAGCCCTCCCACGCCAGCCACTTCGCAGTGAACGTCGCGCCATCGGTTTCCTGACCGTCCAAATACGGCAACTCATAAGCACTAACATCCACAAACTTCGCATCGTAAACCTGAACAATTTCATGCCCCGGCCTGCCGGCGTAGGTAAAGATGTTTTCAAGCGTACCCAGCAAGCGGACATCGGTGATAGCCAAACCAAGTTCTTCCTGAACTTCACGTTCAATGGCTTGGGCACTGGTTTCGCCAAACTCGATTCCACCGCCGATTGGGCGGAAAAATGGGCGGTTTTTGATGGGGTCGTGGGCTTCGCTGAGCAGGATCTTGCCATTGTGATGGAAGATGCAGAGTGCGAGGGGGCGGATGCGGGGTGTGGTCATGAGGTGAAGTCCATTTCTTTAGATAAACGCTGAAGCAGCTGGTTCCATTCAGCATGGGTGTTGAATGCGGACGCAGCCTTCGGCAGCTGCTACAAGGTTGCGTCCGTTTTGAGGTTAGAAGTTTGCCGGGGTGTTGGCGCTGATGATTTCCGCTTCATCCTGGCCAATATTGCGAAACTTGTGCGGCAGGGTTGTCGGGAAGTAGTAGCCGTCGCCCGCGTTGAGCACACTGATCTGGCCATCCACGGTCAGCTCAACCGTGCCACGGGTTACGAGCCCACACTCCTCCCCTTCCGAATGCACAATCGGCTCTTCCCCCGAACTCGCCCCAGGCGCGTATTGCTCGCGCAACAACCGCATCTGCCGACTCGGCACCGAAGCGCCAATCAGCAGCAACCGCAGCCCATGACGCCCGAGATCCGGCTGTTCATTGGCGCGGAACACGTATTGGTGCTCACGCGGGGGCTGGTCGAAGGTGAAGAAGTCCGCCAAGGACATGGGGATGCCTTCGAGCAGTTTTTTCAGGGAGCTGACGGAGGGACTGACGCGATTCTGTTCGATCAGGGAGATGGTGGCATTGGTGACGCCGCTACGCCGGGCCAGCTCGCGCTGGGACATTTTGTAGCTTTCGCGTACTAATTTGAGTCTTGAGCCCGTGTCCATGACAGCCTTATGCGTGAATTACTTAAGGGGTAATGGGGGTGGATGGCGGGCGACTTTTGGCCGCGAAAAACACCGCTT
Organism: Pseudomonas sp. P1_F1_2; assembly: GCF_056405815.1. Taxonomy (NCBI): domain Bacteria; kingdom Pseudomonadati; phylum Pseudomonadota; class Gammaproteobacteria; order Pseudomonadales; family Pseudomonadaceae; genus Pseudomonas; species Pseudomonas sp. P1_F1_2. The sequence continues at coordinate 5,812 of NZ_JBFUBK010000164.1, forward strand.
CCCTGTCCCGGAAATTTGAAAGGCGGGTATTAAATCACGTTTGTTCGTGTTGCTCAGCAGGTTCGATAAATGGTTAGTTAAAAAGGTTGTTTTGACCTGATATCAGGGGGTTTGGCTGTGAAAACTGTAGGGGCGGTTGCTGTGTGTCAGCTGGCATTGATGGCGACGAGGATGGCCTCATCGCGAGCAAGCTCGGCTCCTACAGGGATTGCGGCGGATTTAGATGCCGAAACGGTCGCGCAGCGAGTAATACACGGCACCGAGGGCGGTCAATGGGGCCGAGAAGGTGCGGCCGCCGATCATTGGCATGTGTGGCAGCGAAGCGAACGCATCGAAGCGTTCGGCGTCGCCGCGGATCATTTCCGAGATCAGTTTGCCGGCCAGGTGCGAGCAGGTGACGCCGTGGCCGCTGTAGCCTTGCATGTAGTAGGCGTTTTTCTCGATGCGGCCGAATTGCGGCATACGCGACATGGTCAGCAGGAAGTTGCCGGTCCAGCGGTAGTCGATCTTCACGTCCTTCAATTGCGGGAAGGTCTTGAGGATTTTCGGCTTGATCAGTTGTTCGATGTCATCCGGTTCGCGCGCGCCGTAGACCACGCCGCCACCGTACAGCAGGCGGTTGTCCGCGGTGAGGCGGTAGTAGTCGAGCAGGTAGTTGCAGTCTTCGACGCAGTAATTGTTTTTGATCAGGCTGCGCGCTTGCTGCTCCGACAACGGTTCGGTGACGACGATTTGCGAGCCGCACGGCATGCTTTTGCTGGTCACGCGGTTGTCGAGGCCTTGCGGCAGGTAGGCGTTACCGGCGATCAGCAGGTACTTGGCCTTCACCACGCCTTTGGCGGTGCGCACGGTGATCGGTTCGCCGTAGGTGATTTCCACCGCCGCCGATTGTTCGTAGATTTTGCCGCCCAGGCCGATGATGGCCGACGCTTCGCCGAGGGCCAGGTTCAGCGGGTGAATGTGGCCGCCCTGCATGTCCAGCAGGCCGCCGACGTAGGCGTCGGACCCGACTTCGCGCTTGATGTCGGCCTTGTCGAGCATTTTCAGGTTCTTGTTGCCGTAGCGCTCCCAGCTCTTCTTCTGCTCGGCCAGGCCATTGAGTTGCTTCTTGTTCATCGCGGCGAAGATGCCGCCCGGACGGTAGTCGCACTGGATGTCGTAGTGTTGTATGCGCTGACGGATGATGTCGGCGCCTTCGAAAATCATGCTGCCAAGGATTTCAGCCGTCTTGTCGCCGTAGCGTTCTTCGATGACATCGACGTCGCGGCTATAAGAGTTGACCAGTTGACCGCCGTTGCGACCGCTGGCGCCGAAACCGACTTTGGCGGCTTCCAGTACGGTGACGCTGTAGCCGGCTTCGGCGAGGAACAGCGCCGAGGACAAACCGGTGTAGCCTGCGCCGATGATGCAGACGTCGCAGTCCACCGCACCTTCCAATACCGGGAAGTCGCCCTTGAAGTTGCGAGTGGCGGCGTAGTAGCTGTTTACATGTGTTTGTTTCGCAGAATCTTGTTTCATAGCTTTCTCCGATGGCCGCCGGCAGCGTGCCGGCGACCGTCGCTTTTTTTATAGGTGTTAGAGCTTGATCCAGGTCGCTTTGAGTTCGGTGTACTTGTCGAACGCGTGCAGCGATTTGTCCCGACCGTTACCCGACTGCTTGTACCCGCCGAACGGCGCGGTCATGTCGCCGCCGTCGTATTGGTTGACCCAGACGCTGCCGGCACGCAAGCCGCGAGCGAAGGTGTGAGCCTTGCTCAGGTTGCTGGTCCAGACSCCGGCSGCCAGGCCGAAGATGCTGTCGTTGGCGATGKSCAGGGCYTCTTCWKCGGTGTCGAAGSTGATCAGCGACAGCACCGGGCCGAARATTTCTTCACGGGCGATGGTCATGGCGTTGGTCACGCCGTCGAAAATCGCCGGTTCCACGTACAGGCCGCCGGTGCTTTCGAGGGTGCGGCTGCCACCCGCGATCAATTGCGCGCCCTGGTCTTTGCCGACCTGGATGTAACGCAAGACGTTGTCCAATTGACGCTGATCGACGACCGCACCGACGGTGGTTTCAGGGTCCAGTGCATGGCCCGGTTTCCAGGCTTGCAAGGCTTCCACCAGCAGCGGAATGAACTGCTCGCGGATCGAACGCTCGACCAGCAAGCGCGAGCCGGCGGTGCAGACTTCGCCCTGGTTGAAGGCAATCGCACCGGCCGCCGCTTGGGCTGCCGCGCGCAGGTCCGGCGCGTCGGCGAACACCACGTTCGGGCTCTTGCCCCCGGCTTCGAGCCACACGCGTTTCATGTTGCTTTGCCCGGCGTAGATCATCAGTTGCTTGGCAATCGCGGTCGAGCCAGTGAAGGCCAGCACGTCGACGTCCATGTGCAACGCCAGTGCCTTGCCGACGGTGTGACCGAAGCCCGGCAGCACGTTGAACACGCCTTTCGGGATGCCGGCGTCCAGCGCGAGCTGAGCGATGCGGATCGCAGTCAGCGGAGACTTTTCCGAAGGCTTGAGGATGAACGAGTTGCCAGCCGCCAGGGCCGGGGCGAACTTCCAGCTGGCCATGATCAACGGGAAATTCCACGGCACGATGGCCGCGACCACACCCGCCGGTTCACGGGTGATGAGGCCCAGTTGATCGTGCGGGGTGGCGGCGACTTCGTCGTAGATCTTGTCGATGGCTTCGGCGCTCCAGCGGATCGCGTTGGCGGTCGCCGGGATGTCGATGTTCATCGAGTCGTTGATCGGCTTGCCCATGTCGAGGGTTTCGAGCAGGGCGAGTTCTTCCTGGTTGGCCAGGATCAGGTCGGCGAAACGAATCAGGATGCGCTTGCGCTCGGCCGGGGCGAGGTTGGCCCAGATGCCGGATTCGAACGTGCGGCGCGCGACGGCGACGGCCGCATTGGCGTCGGCTTCGTCGGTGCTGGCGACGTTGGCCAGGAAGCGACCGTCGACCGGACTCGTGCATTCAAAGGTATCGCCGCTGAGTGCCGGGGCGTATTGGCCGTCGATGAACGCACGGCTTTCAATGGTTAGGGACTGGAAGCGTTGCTCCCAGTCGCTGCGAGTGTTTGTCATGGTTGTGACTCGACGTAGAGGAGTGTAGGAGCCGAGCTTGCTCGCRATAGCGGCGCATCAGGCGACATTGATG
>NZ_JBFUBK010000165.1:0-8928 GCF_056405815.1 Pseudomonas sp. P1_F1_2
CTTCCAGACTGCCCGCATACTGACCGCTTACAACGCCTTTTTTGCACGCCGCCACGCGAAATCTGAACCCAGAATCCTCTGCTCAAAGTGAAGATTTCAATCTCAAGCGCGTACTTTTCTGTCGTGGAAACCATGGCCGACTTTTTCAACAGAATCGGCCGACTGCTGCCTCTCGAAGAGCGCAGCGCTCGACCCATCCTGACGTTCTTGAGGGTGTCCGATTGGGTGTCGTGCTGGATGATTGTCTCGCCAGCAACGGCCGCTCATGCCTACTCCATCGTCTCAGCCACCCCCTGATCCTCGCCCAGAAACCCACCGCTCTGATGATGCCAAAGCCGCGCATAGGTGCCGTTTTTACGCAGCAATTCGGCATGGGTACCCTGTTCGATGATGCGTCCGTCATCCATGACAATCAGCCGATCCATGGCCGCGATCGTTGACAGCCGATGGGCGATGGCGATGACGGTCTTGCCCTCCATCATTTCATCGAGGCTTTCCTGGATGGCGACTTCGACTTCCGAATCCAGGGCGCTGGTGGCCTCGTCAAGCAACAGGATCGGGGCATTCTTGAGCATCACCCGGGCGATGGCAATGCGTTGGCGCTGGCCACCCGAAAGCTTGATACCGCGCTCACCCACCAGGGTGTCATAACCGGTATGGCCTTGCCGGTCGCTCAGTTGACTGATGAAACCATCGGCCTGGGCGTTGGCGGCGGCCCTGCGGACTTGCGCGTCGGTCGCATCCGGGCGACCGTAGGCGATGTTGTCGCGAATGGAACGGTGCAGCAGGGAGGTGTCCTGAGTGACCATGCCGATGGCGCTGCGCAGGCTGTCTTGTGTCACCTGAGCGATGTTTTGTCCATCGATGCGAATCTCGCCACTGTCCACGTCGTAGAAGCGCAGCAGCAGGTTGATCAGCGTGGACTTGCCGGCTCCGGAGCGGCCCACCAGGCCGATTTTTTCGCCCGGGAAGATGTTCAAGCTAAGGCCATCGAGCACCTGGCGTTCACCGTTGTAGTTGAAACCGACATTGTCGAAGGTCACCGCGCCGCCGGCGGGCACCAGCACTCCGGCGTCTGGCGCATCCTGCACCTTGGGGCCACGGGTCAAGGTCGCCATGCCATCCTGCACGGTGCCGATGCTTTCGAACAGCGAGGTCATCTGCCACATGATCCAATGCGACATGCCGTTGATACGCAGCGCCATGGCGGTAATCGCCGCAACGGCCCCCGTGCCGACTTCGCCCTGGTGCCACAGCCACAGGGCATAGCCGCCAGCTCCAATAATCAGCGCGACCACCAGCGCCTGGTTGACGATCTCGAACTGGCTGACCAGACGCATCTGGCGAAAGCCGGTCAGCTTGAAATCCTCCATCGCCGCGCGCGCGAAGTGTGCTTCGCGATTGGAGTGCGAGAACAGCTTCACAGTGGTGATGTTGGTGTAGGCGTCCGAGATGCGCCCGGTCATCGACGACCGCGCATGGGCCTGTTCCTGCCCGACTTGCCCCAAACGTGGCACAAAGTACAGCATGGCCAGGCCGAACAAGGCGATCCAGGCAATAAAAGGCAGCATCAGTTTCAGGTCGAAGCCGCCGGCCAGTGCGATGATCGCGATGAAATAAACCCCGATCCCGGGGGCGATTTCGATGACGGTGAACAGGACCTCGCGCACGCCGAGTGCGGTCTGCATCACCTTGGTCGTCACCCGGCCGGAGAACTCATCGGAAAAGAATGAAAGGCTTTGCCGCAGCATCAGGCGATGGAAATCCCAGCGCAGCCGCAGCGGCAGATTAATCGCCAATATCTGGTGCTGCACCATGGTGCGTAGTGCTACCAACCCGATGCTGGTGATCAGTACGATGCCGATGCCCCACAGCACTCGACTTTCCTGCGCCTGTGCATCGCCGCCGGCCTGCCAGGTGGAGAGCAGGTCCACGACCTGCCCGAGAAAGGAAAACAACCAGGCTTCGTAAATCGACACACTGGCACTGAGCAGCGCAAACGCCAGGATATAACCGCGGGCGCCGCGGGTGCAGGCCCACAGGAACCGCACCAGGCCGACAGGTGGCGGCGGTGCTTCATCGGGTGGGAAAGGGTCGAGTCTTCGTTCAAGCACGCGAAGCATGGTGGCCTCAAAAAGGATCAAGTTAAGGCAATTCTGCCATTTAACGATTGTTTTGAGGCTTTTGCAGGTCAGGGGTTCGGCAAGGTGGGACCATTGTAAGTAATGGCCTGGGCAATTCAGACGACACTTTAGATCGGGTTCTTTGCTGCAAACAGTTTTCGGGCTTCAGCAAAACATTTTTCGGCGATGGCCGAGCGCGGTTCGGTTTTGCGCATGACCAGGCCCAGGGGGGCGAGCACGCTGGCATCCGGCAGGTTGCTACCGCCGCTGAACGCCCGATCTTCATCGCCAATGATTGTGAAGTCGACTGCATGCCGACCCACCGGGTTTTCGGTGCCATCCACAAAGCCGACCATGTTGCGCATGTAGAAGTGACGGAAACCCTGGACCTCATCAACGACTGAAATCGCATCGCCCAGCGCCGAAAGCAACTGCGTCGCCAATTCGAAACACAGGTCCATCTGGTCCGCACGAATGTGCAGCAAAATGTCCCCCGACGTTGCCATCGCGCGACGTCCCTCAGTGCCAAACTCGCGAAACGGGTGGAGTGAGGCGGGGCGCGGCTGACCAAAGAGTAAGTCCCAGGCACTGGAACCAAAACCGCAGACGCACGACAAATTTCCGGAGGGCACTCGTTTGCCGACTGATCGCGTAAGGGCCGCGATGTCTGCGCACTAGCCCCGTACTTTCTCCGCGCAGTCGCTACCCGGAGCCACCGTTGCAACGATGAAGATCGCGCTGCTGGAGATGGGGCTGTAGACGGATTGAGGCTCAGGCGTTTGGTTAGTCATGGGGTGAGTATTGTCATTGAAAAGGCCACAAGTGGCGAAAGAGAAAGGAAGGAACGAGCGTAACAGATCAGATAGACCGCTGCCTTTGTGAGGGTACGGTCCCATGCCTCTCCTATTGGCGTTCAAAGCTGAAGGCACGGGTCTAAGGAAGGAGCGCGGCACGCACGCCGGGGGCGGCGCCGAGGTGGCGACGGCGTCGCAGGCTGCGGATTGAGCGGGGCCTTTCGCCGGGGTGACCACCTCAGGCTTACCCCAGCCGTGAACTTCAGCGTCCTCTACGCCGTGGATTCGCACTAGCGACGATAGTAACGGTGATCGTCCTCGTAACGATGCCGCATGGCCCGATCCTGGTGGCGCTCCCAATCACGACGTTCAGCTTCTCGGCGGGCTTGCTCTCTACGCCAATTATCTCTGCGCCATTCATCTCGGCGCCAATCGTCTCTACGATCGTGCCAACGGCCGTCATGCCAGTATCGATCGTCATGGGCTAGCAACGGCCCTGGCTGCTTACCGGTCATACTGGCCAAGGTCGGCCAAGGGTTGCCGGCGGCCTGGACAGGCGATTGAATGGCTGTGACTTCAGTGGCGAAAACCGGGGTTGAGGTTTTCATCTGTGTGGCGGATGCCGAGCTCACTGCCGCGAACGCGAACAGGCCGACGAGCACTATCCGTGGGACATGGAATTTCATGAGCGAAGGCAACCTCTGATGGACAATTGGACGTGTGGCGATCTGGTTGTGGTAAGCCTGCGGGGGGGCGTGCTTACCGAGCGGATGTGCCTATCCACATAGACCGATAAATAGGGAAAAGTTCTAGGAAACCGTTGCTTAAATAGTCCCCGTTGCCCCAGGAACTTCAGGGTGTTGGCCAGGTCAATAGCGGCCCTGTATCGGAAATGCCGAGCAGCGCTGTGGTCTGTTTTACGCCAGTGCCGTCCGAGTTCAGTCGAGTCAGCCCCCTGATGCCAACCAAGAGTTTTCTGCCAGGCCTCATCCTGGTGTTCTGTGCCGTCGCGTCGTTTTGTTCTGTCGCTGCCGAGCGAAGAGCTCCCGCGCAAAGCAACAGCGCATCAACCACCTTGATCGAAACAGCCTCGCGGCAGTATGGAAATGGCCATCTGGACCAGGCCGCCGCAACGCTGGAGCGTGCCCTGCATATCCAGCCGAACAATCCCGCGACGCTGCATTACCTCGGTGTATTGCGTCTTCAGCAGGGGCAATACCAGCAGGCTGAAACCTTGGCGGCGCGTTCGAACATGAGGGTTGGTCGCAACGTCGAGTTGCGCAACCGTAACTTCCAATTGATCCAGGCGGCGCAGCAGGCCCAATCCTCGGGTACCCCACCCATTGGCAAAGAGGACCAGGTCGAAGTGCAGAAGGGGCTGGAGGAGGAGACCCAAAGGCGCCGCGAAGCGCAGATGGCGGTTGTTGAGCCATCCACTCCGGACACTGGGCGTGACGCGGGCAACTTCGCTAGTGCAGGGGCAGATCGGGTTTCGGATGTACCGACGGCTGGCAGAGCCGGGGCCGAAGGAAACTTGCAAATGGTGAATGTCGAGCCAGAGCGGGCGTACGCTGAGCTTGAGATTCCCCGCGGCCATATGCCGCCTCCGGGCAAATGCCGAATTTGGTTTCCTGATCGCCCGCCGGGGCATCAGCCTGCATCCGGCAAATGCAAGAAGCTGCGATATCGGGTTCCTTCAGGGGCCTACCTGGTGCGCGGTTGAGTTTCCGAGTGTCCACTCCTTGCCGATAGCTGCCTGAAGTGAAGGGCCGCTACCGACCCTTCGTGACAGGCAGCTAGCCACCTCGGACAATCGCCTGCCCTCAGGCCTCCAACCCGAACGGGTCGTCTACGGAATAGCTCGGCTGGGTAAACCAGCGCGGGCCAGTGGCGGTCATGTAGAAATGATCCTCCAGGCGAATACCGAACTCGCCCGGTACGCAAATCATCGGCTCATTGGAGAAGCACATGCCCTCGGCCAGCGGCGTCTGGTCACCACGCACCAGGTAGGGCCCTTCGTGAATGTCCAGGCCGATGCCATGTCCGGTGCGGTGCGGCAGGCCGGGTAACTGGTAGTCCGGGCCGAGACCGGCGGCTTCCAGGCTAAGCCGCGCAGCGGCATCCACCACCCGGCAGGGTTCGCCCAGGCGCGCGGCGTCGAAGGCGGCCTGCTGGGCGGCCTTTTCCAGGTTCCACATGGCGCGCTGGCGGTCGCTCGGGGTGCCGAACACGTAACTGCGAGTGATATCCGACTGGTAGCCGTGGAGCAGGCAGCCCGTGTCGATCAGCACCATGTCGCCGTCCTTGAGCACCTGCGCGTGCTTCACCCCGTGGGGGAAGGCGCTGGCCTCGCCGAACAGCACGATGCAGAAGGTCGAACCCGGCGCGCCCACCTTGCGGTGCGCCTCGCGGATGAACTCGGCAACCTCGGTGGTGCTGATACCTGCGCGCAGGATGCTGGCGGCAGCCTTGTGCACTTCCAAGGTCATGTCTTTGGCGCGCTGCATCAGCGCCAACTCTGTAGCGGACTTGTGATAGCGACACTGGTTTATAACGCAAGAAGCGTCTACGAACTCGAAACCCGATCCGAGGCGGCGGATTGCGTCGAACATGAAGAACGCCAGGGATGGGCACAGGCCCACCACTGCGTCGGCGGCGATGCCCATTCCAGCGAGCATGTCGAGCAGCAGGCGGTAGGGACTCTCGTGCTCATGCCAACCATGGATAACCCCATCCACCTCGCGGAAGTCGCGGATGGTGCCCTCTTCGAAGGCCGGGGCGATATAGGCCAGCGGGCCGTTGGCGGGCAGCACGGCGCCGACCATGCGTTCGCTCGGGCTCCACTTCACTCCGGTGAAGTAGCACAGGTTGCTGCCAGCGTTCAGGTAGAGGGCAGCGATACCCTGCTCGAGCATCAGGCTCTGGGCCTTGGCAATGCGTGACTGGTATTCGTCGAGGCCGATGGGCTGCATGCCCGCGGTCATCTTCGCCAGGCCGGCCAGCGCCTGTTCCGGAGTTTTGCCACCTACACCCACTGTCATCTCGTTCTCCTGAGTTATGTTGCAGTGCGCGAAATTTAAGCCTGACTTAAAAAGCGGTCAAGACGTTTTTTTAGCCCCACTTAATTTCAATATGGCGAAAAGCCTTTTCGACAATGCGCTGCCCGTTATACTGGCGCCTTTCAGCACACGAGCCACGCCAATGACCGCAGAACAGATCGGGGAACGGTTGCGCCGCTACCGCCGTGCCGCCAACAAGACCCTGAATCAAGTCGCCACTGAAACAGGCCTCTCAGCCAGCTTCCTGTCCCAGGCGGAGCGTAACCTCACTGGCGTGTCCATCTCCTCGCTGGCGAGAATCGCAAATGCCTTGGGCATTCCGCTCAACACCCTGTTCGACCAGCCCACCCAGCCCCAGCCCGACTCCCACCAGGGCCAGCGCGTGCGGTACTCCATCGGCAGCCAGCCGCTGGTCTACGAACGCCTGTCCAGCAACTTCCCCGGCAACCTGATCAATGCGATGAAGATGACCATGGCAGTGGGCTACCAGTCCGAGCTCATCTCCCACGAAGGCGCAGAGTTTACCTATGTGCTTTCCGGGCAAATCGTCTACACCATCGAAGGCCACACCTACCCGCTCGGCCCGGGGGGATCGGTGCATTTTGACTCCACCAAGCAACACTCCATCGCCAATTCTGGCAACGAAGTTGCCGAAGTGCTGGTCGTCACCACCATGGGCGGCCTGCTCGACGATCACCCCACGGCCTGACCGTGCGCCCTTAAAATGTAAGCATTACTTAATTTAAGTTGAAATTAATTTTAGATTGACTTAATTTTTGCCTCGGCCGGTGGCGGCGCGAGCGTCCCTCTCCCCACTTCAGCGCTACCGCCCGAGCCAGGACGTCGGCCTTCGGCTGCCTGTTCGCAAATGACAGGCAGCCTACAGCCCGTAAAGCCGCAGGGTCAGGTGCATCCCCCCAGGAATGGACTACCTGATCTGCCGCCCTCAAAAATAACAACAATGAGGTTCGCATGCGCAAAAAAACCACGCTCAAGACCATGATCGCCGCCGGCCTGATCCTCGGTTCCGGCTTCACCCACGCCGCCAGCAACCTGGTGTTCTGCTCCGAAGGCAGCCCAGCTGGCTTCGACCCAGGCCAATACACCACGGGGACCGACTTCGACGCCTCAGCCGAAACCGTATTCAACCGTCTCTCGCAGTTTGAACGTGGCGGCACCAAGGTCATCCCGGGCCTGGCAACCAGCTGGGACGTTTCTCCCGATGGCCTGACCTACACCTTCCACCTGCGTGACGGGGTCAAGTTCCACACCACCGACTACTTCAAGCCGACTCGCGACTTCAATGCCGACGACGTGCTGTTCACCTTCAACCGCATGCTCGACAAGGACATGCCGTTCCGCAAGGCCTACCCCACCGAATTCCCCTACTTCACCGACATGGGGATGAACGAAAAGATTACCAAGGTCGAAAAAGTCGACGACCGTACCGTCAAGTTCACCCTCAAGGGTGTCGACGCAGCCTTCATCCAGAACCTGGCCATGAGCTTCGCCTCGATCCAGTCGGCCGAATACGCCAACCAGTTGCTCAAGGAAGGCAAGGCCCAGGACATCAACCAAAAGCCGATCGGCACTGGCCCGTTCGTGTTCAGCAAGTACCAGAAAGACGCCCAGATTCGCTACAAGGGCAACAAGGATTACTGGAAGCCTGAAGACGTGAAGATCGACAATCTGATCTTCGCTATCACCACCGACGCCTCGGTGCGCATGCAAAAGCTGAAAAAGAACGAATGTCAGATCACCTCCTTCCCGCGCCCGGCCGACATCAAGCCGCTGCAGGAAGACAAGAACATCAAGATGCCTAGTCAACCAGGCTTCAATCTTGGCTATATCGCCTACAACTTCACCCACAAGCCGTTCGACAAGCTCGAAGTACGCCAGGCGCTAGACATGGCGGTAAACAAGAAAGCCATCATCGAAGCCGTTTACCAGGGCGCCGGCCAGTTGGCCGTCAACGGCCTGCCGCCAACCCAGTGGTCCTACGACGAGTCCATCAAGGACGCCGGCTACAACCCGCAGAAGGCCAAGGAGTTGCTGAAGGCTGCAGGCGTGAAAGAAGGCACAGAAATCACCCTCTGGGCCATGCCGGTGCAGCGCCCCTACAACCCCAACGCCAAGCTGATGGCCGAAATGCTCCAGGCCGACTGGGCCAAAATCGGCATCAAGGCCAACATCGTCAGCTACGAATGGGGTGAGTACATCAAGCGCGGCCACGCCGGCGAGCACGACGCCATGCTGATCGGCTTCACTGGCGACAACGGTGACCCGGACAACTGGCTGGGCACCCTCTACACCTGCAACGCGGTCAACGGCAACAACTTCTCCAAGTGGTGCGATGCTGGCTACGACAAACTGGTGAAGGCCGCCGAGGCCACCTCCGATGTGGACAAGCGCACTGCGCTGTACAAAGAAGCACAGCATGTCCTGAAAGCGCAGGTGCCGATGACCCCGATCGCCCACTCCACGGTCTACCAGCCGATGCGCACCAGTGTGCAGGACTTCCAGATCAGCCCCTTCGGACTCAGTAGCTTCTACGGCGTCTATAACGAACAGTGAGCGACAGGGGCCGGCCAAACGGCCCCCTTCGCCTTCCTCGAGCCGGCGCCAGACCGGCGAGGACTTTCTCACCTGCTACAACGAAAAAAATTAAGCGCCACACCGGGAAACGTCGAGCCGGAGCCTTTACTCACGCAGCCTAAATTGCTGAGTACGGCCAGCACGCTGACCGGCATTACAAAAATAATAAAGAGTGATAAGCCCTAATGCTGAGTTTTATTACCCGCCGATTGGGGTTATTGATCCCCACGTTTTTCGGCATCACCTTGCTGACTTTCGCGCTGATTCGCATGATTCCAGGCGACCCGGTGGAAGTCATGATGGGCGAACGTCGCGTCGACCCCGAAATGCACGCACAGGCAATGGAACGCCTTGGTC
>NZ_JBFUBK010000166.1:0-8845 GCF_056405815.1 Pseudomonas sp. P1_F1_2
CACCTGTCCAAAAAAGGCGATACGGAGCTGCGGCGCCTGGCTCACAACGCGGCGATGGCGGCTTGTCGGTCTGCCACCTGGAAACCGTACTATGAGTCCTATCTCGTCAGAGGCTTGGCAAAAACCCAAGCCCTGGTGATCCTCGCCCGCAAGCTATGCCGGGTGGCATTCGCTCTCATGAAAAACCAGAGCGAATACCAGCCAAATTTAAGGCTGCAGGGTTCCCCTGCAACATAGAATCTCCCACAAGTACAGTGTTGGGTTGGGGGCGCTACTTCGGAATATCGGCCTTCATGCCTTCGACGTAGTAGTTCATCGACGCCAGTTGCGCAGTGGTCGCACTGACGCCTGCCGGGATTTTCTCCGTGCCGGCCTGGTCCTTGATCGGCCCGGTAAACGGCTGCAACGCGCCACTCTTGATGTCGGCAATGATCTGCTCGGCTTCGGTTTTCACCGCCGCAGGCACCAGGTCGCTGATCGGCAGTTCAACCGTGCCTTCCTTCAAGCCGCCCCAGTAATCCTGCGATTTCCAGTCGTGGTCGAGCACGCTTTGGGTCGCTTGAACGTAGTGCGGGCCCCAGTCGTTGACGATGGAGGTCAGCACGGCTTTCGGGCCGAAGTGCGCCATGTCCGAAGCGTAGCCGACGGCGTACACACCACGACGTTCGGCCGCCTGGATCGGTGCCGGGCTGTCGGTGTGCTGGAACACCACGTCCACGCCCTGGTCGATCAGCGCGTTGGCGGCGTCGGCTTCCTTGCCTGGATCGAACCACGAGTTGACCCACACCACTTTGATCTCGGTGCCGGGGTTGTACTTGTTCAGGGCCAGTTGAATGGCGTTGATGTCGCGGATCACTTCCGGGATGGGGAATGAGGCGACATAGCCGATCTTCTTGGTCTTGGTCATCTTCGCCGCGAGGAAACCGCCGACGTAGCGGCCCTCGTAAGTGCGGGCCAGGTAGGTGCCTAGGTTCTTGTCCTGCTTGTAGCCGGTGGCGTGTTCGAAGGTCACCTTGGGAAACTGCCTGGCAACTTTCAGGGTCGGGTTCATGTAGCCGAAAGACGTGGTGAAGATCAGGTCGTAGTTGTCCTTGGCCATGTTGCGGATTACCCGCTCGGCGTCAGCGCCTTCGGCGACGTTCTCCACGTAGTTGGTGGTGATCTGGTCGCCGAATTTTTCGGCGAGCACTTTGCGTCCCTGTTCATGCTGATACGTCCAGCCGTGGTCACCGATTGGACCGATGTAGACGAAACCGACTTTCAGCGGGACGGCGGCACTGGCGATCAGGCTGGCGCTCAGACCGATGGCGGCGGCGACGGCGCAAAGCAGCTTCTTCAGCGGACGGTTATGCATGAATTCGAACTCCATGTTGTTGTGAGGTTGGCAGGGGCAATRCAAATTGCTGACCAACAGGACAACAAACATCACGAGATCGCGTAACGGCCATCGCGGGCAAGCCCGGCTCCTACATGACCTGCGCAAATCCTGTGGGAGCGGGCTTGCCCGCGATGAGGTCGGTGCGGCCAATAAAAGTGCATGGCCAGACAGGGTTGCCATCCACTGGTGCGCTAAGGTCTAACGAAACGTTAGCGCCGCACCGCAGTCAGTAGCTCACCGCACTGATTTCGCGCCACTGCGCAAAAAGGTATCGCGATGCTCAGACTTCTCAGGCAAGAAACCTTTCTGCTGCTGGCCGTCCTCGCTGCCGTTGTTGCGTACCCGCTCGAGCACTGGATGCTCCACAGTGGCCAACCCGCTGCGCTGGCCGCTGGACTGGTGTTGATTGCGTTCATCGTCGCCGCCTCCATGCGCGTCGCCCGTCACGCTGAGTTGCTGGCGGAAAAAGTCGGCGATCCCTACGGCACGATGATCCTGACGCTGGCGGCGGTGCTGGTGGAAGTGGTGATCCTGGCGATCATGATGAGCAACGAAGCCTCAAAGACGTTGGTGCGCGACACGATTTACTCGGCCGTGATGCTCGACATCAACGGCATCCTCGGCCTGGCGGCGTTGATGGGCGGTCTCAAGCATGGCGAGCAGTCCTACAACGATGACTCGGCACGCAGCTACAGCGTGATGATTCTGACCGCCATGGGCGTATCGATGGTGGTGCCGGAGTTCATTCCCGAGGCCAACTGGAAACTCTATTCGGCCTTCACCATCGGCGCGATGGTTGTGCTCTACGCATTGTTCCTGCGGATGCAGGTTGGTCCGCACAGCTACTTTTTCAGCTACAGCTACCCGGAAAAACGCCGCCGGAAAGTCCCGGAAGAAGAACCGGAACCGGTCAATCTGGCGCTGAGTATCGGCACGTTGGTGTTTGGCGTGGTGGTGATCGGTGCGTTGGCCGAAGTGATGTCCAAAACCCTGGATCTGGGCTTGCAAGGAACGGGGGCGCCGCCGGTGATAACTGCGATTCTGGTGGCGGCCATTTCGGCTGCGCCGGAGATTCTGACGGCATTGCGCGCGGCATTGGCCAATCGCATGCAGTCGGTGGTCAACATCGCGATGGGCGCGTCCTTGTCGACGGTCATCCTGACGGTGCCGGTGATGGAAGCGATGGCGCTTTACACTGGCCAACCGTTCCAGATGGCGATGACGCCGGTGCAGACGGTGATGATTTTCATCACCCTGATCGTCAGCGCGATCAACCTTAACGATGGCGAAACCAACGCCATCGAAGGCATGACCCACTTTGTGCTGTTTGCGACGTTCATCATGTTGTCGCTGTTGGGCCTTTAAAAGCATCGCGGGCAAGCCATGCTCCTACAGGTACAGCGTCGCTCTCAAGAACGATGCAAATCCTGTAGGAGCAAGGCTTGCCCGCGATGGCGTCCTATCAGACGCCGGCGATCAACTGTCGGGCAGCCTGACTGTGATCGGCAATCAGGCCCTTCAGGTCCAGGCCTTCGACCTGCCCGTCAATCACGCGCCACTTGCCGCCCACCATTACCCGGTCCGCGCGATCCGCGCCACACAGCAGCAACGCCGACACCGGATCATGGCTGCCGGAGAAGCGCAGTTCGTCGAGTTTGAACAGCGCCAGGTCCGCCTGCTTGCCGACCGCCAGTTCGCCGATATCGGTGCGTCCCAGCAAACTCGCCGAACCCTTGGTGGCCCAACCGAGCACCAACTCCGGCGTGATCTTCTCGGCGCCATAACGCAGGCGCTGGATGTACAGCGCCTGGCGGGTTTCGAGCATCATGTTCGACGCATCGTTGGACGCCGAGCCGTCTACCCCCAGACCGAGCAACGCGCCGGCGGCCGTGAGATCCAGCGTCGGGCAGATGCCGGAAGCGAGGCGCATGTTCGAACTCGGGCAATGGCAAATACCGGTGCCGGCGGTGCCGAGGCGGGCGATCTCGTCCGGGTTGAAGTGGATACCGTGCGCCAGCCACGTACGCGGGCCGAGCCAGCCGACGCTGTCCAGATAATCCACGGTGCGCAGGCCGAAGCGTTGCAGGCAGAAGTCTTCTTCGTCGAGGGTTTCGGCCAGGTGCGTGTGCAGGCGCACGTCGAGCTTGTTCGCCAGCTCGGCGCTGGCCGACATGATCTCCGGTGTCACCGAGAACGGCGAGCACGGCGCCAACGCGATCTGGATTTGCGCACCGTCGCCGCGTTCATGGTATTCGGCGATCAAGCGCTGGCTGTCGGCGAGAATCACTTCGCCTTCCTGCACGGTTTGCTGTGGGGGCAGGCCGCCGTCCTTTTCGCCGAGGCTCATGGAACCGCGTGTGAGCATGGCGCGCATGCCCAGTTCACGGACGCTTTCGACTTGCACGTCGATCGCGTTTTCAAGGCCTTCGGGAAACAGGTAATGGTGATCGGCAGCAGTGGTGCAGCCCGACAGCAGCAACTCGGCCAGCGCGACTTTGGTGGCGAGGGCGAGTTTTTCCGGGGTAAGACGGGCCCAGACCGGGTACAGGGTTTTCAGCCACGGGAACAACGGCTGGTTGACCACCGGCGCCCAGGCACGGGTCAGGGTTTGATAGAAATGGTGATGGGTGTTGATCAGCCCCGGAAGGATCACATGCTCGCGGGCATCGAAGACTTCATGGCAAGGCGTGGAGGGTTGCTGTCCCAGGCCGAGCACTTCGACGATCAAACCGTCTTGCACTACCAGGCCACCACGGGCATCGAGGCCATTGGCAGTAAAAATGGAGAGGGGGTTTTTTAACCAGGTACGGGTCGCAGGCATGTTGGCCGGCTCCTCTGAAAGTGGGGTTCAGGTTAGCCAGCTCAGTGATTACCCTGTCTGCTGATCCAGGGTCGCCGCGGGGGCGAGGGGCGCAGTTTCGGACAAAATGCTGTTCCGGGCAAGCCCGGCCCGACCAGACAACACAAATCCCTGTAGGAGCCGGGCTTGCCCGCGATGCAGGCGCCGCGGTCTGTCAGCGAAACCTGGTTGATGCGATCGCGGGCAAGCCCGGCTCCTACAGTCGGCGGAGTTGTTTACCAGGGAATGGTTTCACCCCGGTAATTCACAAAATGATGCCCGCCCTTGCCGGTATAGGCATTGACCTGATCAACCAGACCACGGGTGCTGGTGTCGACATCGATGTCCGCGCCTTCACCGCCCATGTCGGTTTTCACCCAGCCTGGGTGCAGCGACAGCACGGTGAGTTTTTGCTCGCCCAGTTGCGTCACAAAGCTGTTGGTCATGGAGTTCAACGCTGCTTTGCTGGCCTTGTACAACGCCAGTTCAGGCGCGTCGGGCATGGTCACGCTGCCCAGTACCGAACTCATGAACGCCAGCACGCCGCTGTCTGGACGAATCTGTCCGACGAAACGCTGGGCCAGATTGATCGGTGCCACGGCGTTGGTAAAAAACAACTGGCCGACTTCGGCCAACGTGGCACCACCGGGTGTTTGCACGTCCGGGCCCTTGACCCCGGCATTTACAAACAACAGATCGAACACCTCGCCTTTGAGTTGTTCGCTGAGGGCGATCACCGCGGGCTGATCGTCCATGTCGAGTTTCTCGATGCGCACGTCGCCCAACGCCTGCAACGCTTCAGCATTCTGTGGATTACGCACGGTGGCGATCACTTGCCAGCCGTCGGCCAGCAGGGTTTTCACCAGACCGAGGCCCAGGCCCCGGGAGGCGCCGATGATAAGGGCGGTTTTTGCCTTGGACATGAGTGGCTTCCTTGAAAAATGAGGATCATGGATTCAGTGGACAGCGTTGCCCGAGCCGTTGTTGCAACTCGTGACGCAACGCGCCGAGTTCATCCATCCGGGCTTCGATCAGTTTGAGTTTGTCTTGCAGCAATTGCGTGACGGCACTGTCTGGATCAGGTGATTGCCAGATGGCCGCGACGCTGTTGCCGATTTCGCCGAGGGTAAACCCCAGTCGTTGAGCGGTTTTGATGTACTGCACCAGTTGCACCATGTCCGCGGGGTAGTCGCGATAACCATTGGCGCTGCGTTGCGCCGCGATCAGTCCGCGCTGCTCGTAGAAGCGCAGCGTGTCGCGGCTGACGGCGCTGGCCTGGGCTAATTCACCGATGCGCATGTTGGCGTCTCGAGAGGGCTTGACCCTGGAGCATACTCCAGGCTTTAGCCTTGTTGCTCCCCGAATTTATGGAGCAATGCCGATGTGGACTTCAGCGCAATATCGCCGGGTGGTGCAAGGCAGTGCCTGGTATGACTTGATCGTGACGGCGGCGTTTGCCACGCCGTGGAGTTTTGCGGCGTTGCATGGAGTGTTGACGAGTGTGAGTCAGGCGTTGGATTTGCCCGGTGAACTGCCTGCGTTTGAACCGATGCACATGCTGATGGCGAACCTGTTGGGGTCGATTGTGTGCGTGTGGGCAGTGCTGCGGATTCGTGATCCGCAGCAGATTTATGGCCGGTATGACGCGGTCGGTCGATTCCTGTTTTCGGCTTGGCAGCTCTATGCCTTGCTGCATGGGGCCAGTTCTTTGCTGGTGGTTTTCCTGATCTTTGAGTTGGCCTGGGGCGTGGTTCAGGTGTTGCCTGTTCGGCAGTCATCGCTGGCAAGCCATGCTCCTACAGGCCCAGCGCCAAACCTGTAGGAGCCGAGCTTGCTCGCGATGGGGCTCGCCCGGCTAGCCGCTAATGCCCGGCCTGCCACGGCTGGCCTAACGAAACCGGCGCATACAATCGCGTACGCACCGCATCTCGCGAGAGCAGCACCAACACCACAATCGTCGCGACATACGGCAGCATCGCCAGCAGGCTCGAGGGTATCGCCAGCCCCAATCCCTGCGCCACCAGGTGCAGGATGCTGGCGAGGCCGAACAGATACGCCCCCAGCAGCAAGCGCCACACCCGCCAACTGGCGAACACCACCAGCGCCAATGCAATCCAGCCGCGTCCGGCGCTCATGTTCTCCGCCCACATCGGCGTGTATGCCAGGGACAGATACGCCCCAGCCAACCCGGCCATCGCGCCGCCAAACAACACCGCCAGCGTGCGCACCGCCAACACCGGCAAGCCCATGGCACTCGCTGCATCCGGGCTTTCCCCGACCGCCTGAATGATCAGCCCGACGCGGCTTTTCAAAATCACCCAGGCCACCAACGCAAACAGCGCGAACGACAAATACACCAGCAGATCCTGTGCAAACAGCATTCGCCCGATCAGCGGGATTTCACTCAGATAGGGAATCGCCACCGGTTCAAAACCGCTCAACGGTTTACCGACCCACGCCGCGCCGACAAACGTCGACAGGCCCACGCCGAAAATCGTCAGCGCCAGGCCAGTGGCTACCTGATTGGCGTTGAACACCAGCGCGACTAACGCAAACAACGACGACAGCAGCATCCCTGCGAACATCGCCAACAGCACACCAAGCCAGAGGTTGCCGCTGTTCAGCGCAACGATAAAACCGATCACCGCGCCAAACAGCATCATGCCTTCCTGGCCGAGGTTGAGGACGCCGCTTTTCTCGCAAATCAATTCACCCAGCGCCACCAACAGCAACGGTGTGCCACAACGGACCATGGCGTAGAAAATATTGCTCAGCAGATCTATATCCATCACAGCGCTCCTGCGTGTACGGCGGTGGCGGGTGCGCGGCGGGCCCAGCGCAGGTTCAAACGTGGCCGATAGAGAATCAGCACATCGCTGGCCAGCAGGAAAAACAGCATCATTCCCTGGAACAGTTGGGTGATGGCTTGTGGCAGGTTCATGCTCATTTGCGCGCTCTCGCCACCGATGTACAGCAACGCCATCAACAGGCTCGAAAACACAATGCCGACAGGATTCAGCCGCCCGAGAAATGCCACGGTGATCGCCGCATAGCCATAGCCGGGTGAGACCTGCGGCACCAATTGGCCGATCGGCCCGGTCACTTCACACACGCCGGCCAACCCCGCCAAACCGCCGCTGATCAGCAGCACCAGCCAGATCAGCCGTTTCTCGCGAAACCCGACGAACCCCGCCGCGCGCTTGTCCAGCCCCAACACTTTGATCTGAAAACCGACAAAGCTTTTCTGCAACAACACCCAGACCGCGACCAACGCCAGCAAGGCGAAATACACCCCGGCGTGAACCCGGCCGTCTTCGGTCAGCAAGGGCAAACGGCTGAAGTCCCCGAACATCGCTGACTGCGGAAAATTGAACCCCTCCGGGTCTTTCAACGGCCCATGCACACAAAACAGCAGCAGGTTCAGGGCGATGTAATTGAGCATGATGCTGGTGAGGATTTCGTTGGCGTTGAAGCGCGTGCGCAACCAGGCGGTCAGCCCGGCCCAGGCTGCACCGGCCACGGTGCCGACGAGCAAAATCAGCACCAGTGCCCAGCGACTTTGCAGGTCAATGATGTTCACCGCCAAGGTACTGCCGGCCAATGCGCCGAGCAGTAATTGACCTTCTGCGCCGATGTTCCAGATGCGTGCCTGATACGCCACGGCCAGACCCAATGCGCACAGCAGAATCGGCAGCGCTTTGACCAGGAGTTCCGATACGCCGTATCCATCGCTGATCGGCGCAATCAACAACGTGTGCAAGGTGAGCAGCGGATCGTGGCCCAGCGCGACAAACAGCAATGAGCCACAACCCAGCGTCAGCACCGCCGCCAACAACGGTGAGCACCAAAGCATCAGGCGCGATTGCTGGCCACGGGGTTCGAGAGAAAGCAGCATGGAAAGCTCCGATAAACAGTTAAGCCGTTAAACCGTTGCGGGTTCAGGTGATTGATTGGCATCGAACTGGCCGGCCATCCAGGCGCCGACGTCAATCAGGCGCGTGTCGACAGTGGCTTTGAGCGGCGATAGCCGCCCGCTGCACAACGCGCCGAGGCGGTCGCTGATCTGGAACAATTCGTCGAGGTCTTCGGAGATCACCAGAATCGCTGCGCCGGCATCGCGCAAGGCAATCAGCGCGCGGTGAATGGTCGCGGCGGCGCCGACGTCCACGCCCCAGGTCGGGTGTGCGGCGATCAGCAGTTTGGGTTGCTGGAGGATCTCCCGGCCGAGGATGAATTTCTGCAAGTTGCCACCGGAGAGGCTGCGGGCTGGCGTTTGGGTATCGGGGGTTTTTACGCCAAAGCGCTTGATGATTTCTTCGGCCAATGCTTCAACCTTTGCGCGCTGAATCAATCCGTGACTGACCAGCCCTTGTTGAAACGCTGTGAGCAGCGCGTTGTCCGCCAGGCTCAAATCCGGTACCGCGCCGTGACCCAGGCGTTCAGCCGGAACGAAGGCGAGGCCGAGCTTACGCCGTGCATCAGGCCGCAGGTGGGCGACGGGTTGCCCGCCGAAACTGATCGTCGATCCGTCGTTGTGGCTCAGTCGTTCTTCGCCGCTGAGCAGGGCCAGCAATTCATCCTGACCATTACCCGCGACACCGGCGATGCCGACGATTTCACCGCTGCGC
>NZ_JBFUBK010000167.1:0-8708 GCF_056405815.1 Pseudomonas sp. P1_F1_2
CCTTGTAGCCCTTGTAGCCGGTGACGTTGGCACGCATGTGCTCCATCACTTGCTCTTTGGTCAGCGTCACGCCCGGTTTGGCGACGATAAAGATCTTGATCGCCTCGCCCGACTTCTCGTCCGGCACGCCAATGGCCGCACATTGCAGCACGCCCGGCAGGGTCGCGAGCACGTCTTCCAGTTCGTTCGGGTACACGTTGAAACCGGAGACCAGGATCATGTCTTTCTTGCGATCGACAATGCGCAGGTAGCCATCAGGCTGGATCAGCGCGATGTCACCGGTCTTCAACCAACCTTCGCTGTCGAGCATTTCATCGGTGGCTTCCTGGCGCTGCCAGTAACCCTTCATGACCTGCGGGCCTTTGACACATAGCTCGCCGATTTCGCCCAGCGGCTGTTCCACGCCGGCATCGTCAATGACTTTGCAACGGGTCGACGGGACCGGGATGCCGATGGTGCCGATCTGGATGTTCTGGATCGGATTGACGGTGGCCACCGGGCTGGTTTCGGTCATGCCGTAACCTTCGCAGATGGAGCAGCCAGTGACCGCTTTCCAGCGTTCGGCGGCAGCCAGTTGCAGGGCCATGCCACCGGACAGGGTAACTTTCAGCGCCGAGAAATCCAGCTTGCGGAAGCCTTCGTTATTGCACAGGGCCACGAACAAGGTGTTGAGGCCGACGAAACCGCTGAACTTCCACTTCGACAGTTCCTTGACCATCGCCGGCAGGTCGCGCGGGTTGCTGATCAGGATGTTGTGGTTGCCGATCAGCATCATCGCCATGCAATGGAAGGTGAACGCATAAATGTGGTACAGCGGCAGCGGCGTGATCAGGATCTCGCAACCTTCATTGAGGTTGGAGCCCATCAGCGCCTTGCATTTCAGCATGTTGGCCACGAGGTTGCGGTGGGTCAGCATCGCCCCTTTCGCCACGCCGGTAGTGCCGCCGGTGTATTGCAGCACCGCGACATCGCTGCTGGCCGGGTTGGCTTCAGCCACTGGCTGGCCATGCCCCTTGCTCAGCACGTCGTTGAACTTGACGGCTTTGGGCAAGTGATACGCCGGGACCATCTTCTTCACGTACTTGATGACGCTGTTGATCAGCAGGCGCTTGAGCGGTGGCAACAGGTCGGCCACTTCCGTGACGATCACGTGCTTGACGCCGGTTTTCGGAACGACGGTTTCCGCCAGGTGTGCCATGTTGGCCAGGCAGACCAGGGCTTTGGCACCGGAGTCGTTGAATTGGTGTTCCATTTCCCGCGCGGTGTACAGCGGGTTGGTGTTGACCACGATCAGCCCGGCGCGGATGGCACCGAAGACGGCAACCGGGTACTGCAGCACGTTAGGCAATTGCACGGCGATTCGATCGCCCGGCTGCAAGTCGGTATGCTGTTGCAGGTAAGCGGCAAAGGCACCGGACAATTCGTACAGTTCACCGTAGGTGAGTGTCTTGCCCAGGTTGCTGAATGCCGGCTTGTTGGCGAAGCGTTGGCAGGATTGCTTCAACACTGCCTGAATATTCGGGTACTCGTCTGGATTGATCTCGGCAGCAATCCCAGCTGGGTACTTATCCTTCCAAAAGTCTTCGATCATGGAAGCCCACTCCTCAGCAACGCGAATTCAGCACCGCATTTGATGCGATTATTATTGGTGTTTGGTCATTGGTGAATCTGGGCTTTTACACAGGCCGAGAAGCACAAAGCGCGCCGAGAGTAGCAGCTTTGCCAAGGGTCGACTAGAGCCAAAAGCGGCCCCTACGGTCACAATTGTGACTCAAGAATTGCTAGCGGTCATTTTAGAGCAAAAATCCTATAAAGCCTTGAAAGCCCCTGAAACAGGGCCTTTCCAGATCTTTAAAAGCATCGCGGGCAAGCCTTGCTCCTACAGGTTCCGTGTCGATCACATTCTATGTGGACGATAATGGAACCTGTAGGAGCATGGCTTGCCCGCGATCCGCGTGAAACGCGGCCATTCATCGATTACGCGATATCGCGCAGCTCCCGCCGCAGAATCTTCCCGACCGGCGTCATTGGCAACGACTCACGTAACACGATGTGCTTGGGCACTTTGTACGCCGTGAAGTTCTCCTTGCAGTAAGCCTTCAACTCCTCAAGGCTGACCCCGGCTTCGCGGGCCACCACAAACAACTTCACCGCCTCGCCCGACCGCTCGTCCGGCACACCGATGACCGCGCAGTTGGCGACCTTCGGGTGAGCCATCACCACGTCTTCGATCTCGTTCGGGTACACGTTGAAACCCGACACGATGATCATGTCCTTCTTGCGATCGACGATGCGCACAAAACCGTCCGGGTCGATCACCGCGATGTCGCCGGACTTGAACCAGCCCTCGGCATCCAGCACTTCTGCGGTGGCGTCGGGCTTCTGCCAGTAACCCTTCATGATTTGCGGGCCTTTGATGCACAGTTCGCCGCGCTCGCCCAACGGTTGCTCGACGCCTTCATCGTTGATCACTTTCAGCGAAGTGCCCGGCACCGGCAGGCCGACCGTGCCGATTCGCGATTGATCGCCGTACGGGTTGGTGCAGGCCACCGGCGAGGTTTCGGTCAGGCCGTAACCTTCAGTGATACGGCAACCGGTCATCTGCTCCCAGCGCTCGGCGGTGGCCTTGACCAGCGCCGTGCCGCCGGAGTTGGTGAGCTTGAGGCTGGAGAAATCCAGGGTCTTGAAGTCCGGGTGATCCATCAGGGCGACGAACAAGGTGTTGAGCCCCAGCAACGCCGAGAAACGCCAGTTCTTGAGCTCCTTGATGAAGCCGCCAATGTCTCGCGGATTAGTGATCAGCACGTTGTGGTTGCCGGTCACCATCATGCACATGCAGTTCGCCGTGAATGCATAGATGTGGTACAGCGGCAGTGGCGCGATCATCACTTCCTGACCTTCACGCAGCAGTGGCTGACCGTCGGCACCGAACTGCCCGAGGCAGGCACGCGCCTGCTGCATGTTCGCCACCAGGTTGCCGTGGGTCAGCATGGCGCCCTTGGCCAAACCGGTGGTGCCGCCGGTGTATTGCAACACGGCGATGTCGTCGAGGCCGACTTTCAGCGGCTTGATGCCCAGGCCACGCCCCATGCGCAATGCGCTCTTGAACGAAATGGCCTGTGGCAGGGCATACGCCGGGACCATTTTCTTGACCTTGCTGACCATGGTATTGACCAGCCAGCCCTTGGCGGCCGGCATCAGGTCGCCCATTTTCGCTTCGATCAGGTACTGGATGTCGGTGTCGGGCAGCACTTCCTGGACTTTCTGCCCGAACATGTTCAGGTACACCAGTGCCCGGGCACCGGAATCCTTGAACTGATGACGCATCTCCCGCGCGGTGTACAACGGGTTGGTGTTGACCACGATCAACCCGGCACGCAAGGCACCGAATACGGCAATCGGATAATGCAGGACGTTGGGCATCTGCACCGCGATGCGATCCCCCGGCACCAGGTCGGTGTGGGCTTGCAGGTAAGCAGCGAATGCAAGGCTCTGGCGTTCCAGTTCGGCGTAGGTCAGGGTCACGCCCATGTTGCTGAATGCCGGGCGGTCAGCAAATTTCTTGCAGGAACGCTCGAACACCTCGATCACCGACTTGTAAGCCCCAAGGTCTATGTCCAGGGGCACGCCGGCCGGGCGTTTGTCATTCCAGAAATCAGGTTGCATTGTTCTTATCCTCTTTACCTGAGCCTATCCGGGGCCGCTGTTGCGCCCTTGTTCAAAAACAAAAGCGAAAAGCGGAGCTTCACGGACACTAGCAGCTATGGCGATTCAGGCAAATATGCGCACGCGCCTCATTGATCGTGTGAATCTTCCCGCCGTGGCGTGGCCTGATCAGACGGGACGCGCGGGATGCGCTATACAATGCAACCACGCCCATGCCACATGCAGCCCCATGCAAAGGAATCGACATGATCCACGACACGTTCTGGCTGACCGCGACTGACCATAGCCGCCTGTTCGTCAACCAGTGGCTGCCCGCCGCGCCATTACACGCGGTCATTCTGCTGGCTCACGGCATGGCCGAGCACAGCGGTCGCTACGCCCGGCTGGCGGAAAAATTCTGCGAGCACGGTTACGGCGTCTATGCGCCGGATCAGCGTGGACATGGCAAAACCGCCGAAAACGGCACACTCGGCCATTTCGCCGATGACGATGGCTGGTGCAAAGTCGTCGGCGACCTCGCCAGCCTCAACCAGCACATCGGTCAACAGCATCCTGGTGTGCCGATCGTGTTGCTCGGTCACAGCATGGGCAGCTACATCGCCCAGGCTTACCTGCTGCATCACAGCGCCAGCCTGCACGGCGCGGTGCTCAGCGGTTCGAATTTCCAGCCCGTGACGCTCTATCGCGCGGCGCGCCAGATCGCCCGTTTCGAAAAGCTGCGCCAGGGGCCCAAGGGGCGTAGTGCGTTGATCGAATGGCTGTCCTTTGGCTCGTTCAACAAAAAATTCAAACCGGCACGCACACAATTCGACTGGCTCAGTCGCGACCCGGTGGAAGTGGATTTGTACGCCAACGATCCGCTGTGTGGCTTTCGCTGCACTAACCAGATGTGGATCGATCTACTCGGTGGGTTGCAGCAAATCAGCAAAGCGTCCAATCTCGCTCAGATCGATCCGGGCCTGCCGTTGCTGGTGATTGGCGGTGAATGTGATCCGGTGAGCGAAGGCAAGCGTCTGAAAGATCTGGCCGATGCCTTGCGTGCGGCGGGCAGCCAGAACCTGCACCTGACTATTTACCCGCAGGCGCGCCACGAACTGTTCAACGAGAGCAACCGCGAGGAAGTGATCAGCGATGTGTTGCAGTGGATCGCCCAGGCATTGAGCCACCGTCGGCCACCCCGGTCGGAATAGTTTTTTTGTGGATTTTTTTATTCGTCACAGGAACCGAGACAGATGACCCAGGTTACCAATACCCCTTACGAAGCCCTCGAAGTCGGCCAGACCGCCAGCTATAGCAAGACCGTCGAGGAGCGCGACATTCAGTTGTTCGCCGCCATGTCCGGCGACCACAACCCGGTGCACCTGGACGCCGAGTTCGCGGCGGGCACCATGTTCAAGGAGCGCATCGCGCATGGCATGTTCAGTGGTGCGCTGATCAGCGCAGCGGTTGCCTGTGAACTGCCTGGGCCAGGCACTATTTATATCGGCCAGCAAATGAGCTTTCAGAAACCGGTGAAAATTGGCGACACCTTGACCGTGCGTCTGGAGATTCTGGAGAAACTGCCGAAGTTTCGTGTGCGCATTGCCACCCGCGTGTTCAACCAGCGTGATGAATTGGTGGTGGATGGCGAAGCGGAGATCCTGGCACCGCGCAAGCAGCAGACCGTGACGCTGCCGACTTTGCCGGCGATCAGCATCGGTTGAACAATGCCCTTGCCTTGAACCAGCAGGCACAAAAAACGCCAGACTCGCTGGCGTTTTTTTAGTGGAAGCGAACGCTTACGAGCGTGCGCGAGCCTGGTTACGCAGGGCTTTGACCTGGTCATGATTGCGTTGCACGCCGTGGTACTGACGTTCAACCAGGTCACGAATGCCCACCAGGTTGTGTTTGTTGATTTTCTCCATCGCCTCTCGGTAAGCCTTCAGCGCATGGTCTTCACCGCGCTCGGCTTCGTTCAGGACAGCCTCTTCGTCCTTGCCGGTAAACATCGACTTCACGTCGACCCAGCGACGGTGCATATCGCCGCTGACACTGGTGGAGGTTTCTGGATCGCCGCCCATCGAACGCACGGCGGATTGCAGTTCAGACGCCGCCGTGGCGCAGTCGGCAGAACGCTGAACGAACAACGTTTTGAGTTCAGGGTGTTTGATGTCTTCAGCGCAAGTCTTGAACCCTTCCTGACCGTCTTTGCTGGTTTCAATCAGGTCGTTGAGTACAGAGATGGCTTCTTTATTCATGTCGGTCATTTTTCAATTCCTTGCGGGTTGATGAAAGATGCAATGACTGTTGCACCCTGCATGCCAGCTTCGAATCGACAATTTAATTTTTATATTTCAATGACTTAATTTTACAGGCGAAATCTGTATCCGTTTTTTTTGCATGAACTGTCAATTGGCCTGCATGCAGAATGCCTGTATTTTCCGTACAGATTGAATCCTGACGGCCGACCGATGAACCCTGAAAAACTAGAACTGCTGATCACCCGCGAAATGCCCTTTGGCAAATACAAGGGCCGGATCATTGCCGACCTGCCCGGCCCCTACCTGAATTGGTTTGCCCGGGAAGGATTTCCTCATGGCGAATTAGGTGGCTTGTTGGCCCTGATGCAGGAAATCGATCACAACGGCTTGTCGGAACTGCTCGAACCCTTGCGCGCCAAACATGGCAAACCCGCCCCCCGCCATTGATCCTGACCGAGTACCCCATGCCCGATAACACCCGTCGCGCCCGTGATGAAATGTTCTGGCAGACCTTTGCCGACCGCTATGCCGTCGAACCCGGCCCGATCAACCTGGAGAACGGTTACTTCGGGCGCATGTCGCGAACGGTAGTCGAGGAATACCAGCGCAACATCGAAATGATCAACCGCAGCAACTCGGTGTACGTACGCCAGCGATTCGAACAGGTCGAAACCCAGAAGATCCGCGCGCAGTTGGCCGCACTGGTGGGTGTGCCTGCCGACACCGTGGCGCTGACCCGCAATGCCTCGGAGGGTC
This sequence comes from Pseudomonas sp. P1_F1_2, assembly GCF_056405815.1. Taxonomy (NCBI): domain Bacteria; kingdom Pseudomonadati; phylum Pseudomonadota; class Gammaproteobacteria; order Pseudomonadales; family Pseudomonadaceae; genus Pseudomonas; species Pseudomonas sp. P1_F1_2. The sequence continues at coordinate 6,663 of NZ_JBFUBK010000167.1, forward strand.
TGCAATCGTTGATCCGCAACTACAACCGTCTTCAGCCGGGCGACCAGGTATTGATCTGCGATCTGGAGTACGACTCGGTCAAAAACGCCCTGCGCTGGCTGGCGCGCAATCGCGGGGCCGAGGTGATCGAGATCGACCACCAGCACCCCGCCAGTTTCGACAGTTTACTGGCGACCTACCGTGACGCTTTTGAGCGCTACCCCAAACTCAAACTGATGGCCCTGACTCACGTCACCCATCGCACCGGCCTGGTGATGCCGGTGCAGGCGATTGCCGCCGCCGCGAAAGAACACGGGATCGATGTGATCCTCGACGGCGCCCACGCGTTGGGGCAAATCGACTTCAATCTGGATGAACTGGGTATCTCCTTCGCCGGCTTCAACCTGCACAAATGGATCGGAGCACCGCTGACGCTAGGGTTCATCTACATTGCTCCCGAGCGCCTGGCCGATATCGACCCGGACATGGGCGAATCGCACTACCCCGTCACCGACATTCGCGCCCGCACGCCGTACGGCACACCGAATATCCCGGCGCTGCTGACATTGCCGCTGGTGATCGAGGAACATCATGCCATGGGTGGTTCTGCCGCCAAGGGTGCCCGGCTCAACTACTTGCGTAACCTGTGGGTGCGTGCAGCGCGCGAATTGCCGGGGATTGAAGTCATGACGCCGGATGACCCTCGCCTGTATTGCGGCATCACGTCACTGCGCTTCACGCGCCATAGCGATCAACAGCCGATGGTTGAGCGACTGCTCAGCGACTACAACCTGTTTACCGTGATGCGCAGCGGTGCCGCGAGCGGACCGTGCATTCGCATCACACCGGGCCTGACCACCACTGCGTCACATATGACGCTGCTGACCCGGGCGCTGACCGAACTGGGCTGAAATCACACGGTGTACCTGTCGAAGTCCTCCGGCTTGATGTGTGATGAAACCGCGAAGGTGTCGATGGCGATGGTGGTGGATCCGAAATAGCCATCGTCATTCGACTTTCGACTAAGCGTATGAACGCTTAACGTCGAAGCTTCGCCGCCGTGGTGCTTGTAGTAAATGTCTTCATCGTTGGTCAGCGGTGAAGCCTTTCTGCCGCTGTACTCTCGGGTGTTCAGTACCGACCGCGAAGCCGCCTCGGGCAAGTAAAGCTGGCCGACCCAGGCGACATGCCGCTCTTGCAGGTAATTGTTGCCGGCCGTGATGCGCACAGCGACGTGAATGTGCAGCGAACGGCCGGCGTAAAACCCCGGGTAAATCGTGGTAAACCGCACGACTCCGTGCTTGTCGGTGAACTGACCGCCGCGCAGGTAAGTGTCGTCGTCGGTGCGCGGGATTGAGCCGATTTCACCGACATCGACTTCCTTGTCCGGATTGATCTTGCTCCAGCCCGAATAGGCACCACGCGCGTTGCAATGCCAGATATCAACCAGCGCGCCCGTGACAGGCTGCCCGGTCATGGCATCGACGATCGCCAGGCGCAGTATCAAGGGAACGCCATCAGCGCCTTCGCTGATGTTGCGCCTGATCAGTTTCGGGTTACGGAAATACGGACCGGCGATTTGTTCGGGGGACAGCAGGCAAGCCGGTTGTGAAGGTGCAGCGCAGGTGTTGTCGTCCATGACGTTCTCTCTTCCAATAGAAGAGCGCAGGTTAGGGTGCGACGAATGTGCAGGTGCGGTAATTATTTATCGCCTGAGGTCGATCTGTAGCAACTGGCGTCCGATCTGTAGCAGCTGGCGAAGCCTGCGTCCGGCTGCGAAGCAGTCGTAAATCCAGTGCATGCGGTCTGCCTGATGCACCGTGGATACGGGACTGTCAGATATTTTGTGTGCGGGCCGTTAACGGCCTGCCGTTAGGCAGGCCATGCTTTTACCAGGTCGGCCTGATAAATCGATCTCCGTACAGAATCGCGAATTGATTCATCGCACTTTTCCAGTCATGGGCCGCGGCCCCCCAGTTTGCTGTGATATTGCGCAGTCCAAGCCAGATCAGTTTTGTCGCCGCATCGTCAGTCGGGAAGTGACCTCGGGTCTTGATGATCTTGCGC
>NZ_JBFUBK010000168.1:0-8487 GCF_056405815.1 Pseudomonas sp. P1_F1_2
ACTGAATAGGTGCCGTTTTTCTGCATGTTGGCCATGAAGGTGTCGTTGGTGTCCTGCAACGGCACCAGCGAGGCGTCCATGATCGGCTGGTTCCAGCACGACGCGAGGATCGAGCCAACGGCCGGCTTGCAGACATCGCAACCCGTGTGGCCACGACCATGCTTGGCCAGCAGCTCTTCGAAAGTGATCACCCCTTCTACGCGCACCAGCGCATACAGCTCCTGACGCGTATAGGCGAAGTGTTCGCACAGGCTTTTATCGACACTGACGCCTCGGGCAATCAGCTCATGTTCGAAAACTTGCTTGAGCAAACCGGCGCACCCACCGCAACCGGTGCACGCTTTGGTTTGCGACTTGAGCAAACCGAGGTCAGTGCAGCCACCGTCGATGGCCGAACAAATGGAACCCTTGGTGACGTTATGGCAGGAACAGACTGTGGCCGATTCAGGCAACGCGCCCGGCCCCAGGGTCGGCGCCCCTTCGGACGACGGCAGAATCAGGCTGGCGGGTTCCGCCGGCAAGGCAATGGCGTTCTGCATGTATTGCAGCAGCGTGTCGTAATAGCTGTTATCACCGACCAACACGGCACCGAGTACGTGCTTGCCCGAAGCATCCACGACCAATCGACGGTAGCTGGCCGTGGTTTCGTCGATGAACTGATAGCTGCGCGCGCCGGGTGTGTTGCCGTGAGCGTCGCCGATGGAGCCGACATCAACACCCAGCAACTTGAGCTTGGTCGACATGTCGGCGCCCATGAACGGCTCAGCTACTTGGTCACACAAACGCGCCGCGACGCTGCGCGCCATTTGGTAGCCCGGGGCGACCAGTCCGAAAAGGCTGCCATTCCAGGACGCGCACTCGCCGATCGCGTAAATATTCGGGTCGCTGCTCAGGCATTCGCCATCAATGACCACGCCACCACGCGGACCGATGTCGAGCATGCACTGACGGGCGAGCGCATCTTGTGCGCGGATACCCGCCGAGAACACGATCAGGTCGGCCTCAAGAAATTCGTCGTTGGCGAAATTCATGCGATAGCGGTAATCCTCGCCCGCGCTGATCGATTGAGTGCCGCGCGACAGGTGCACACCGACGCCAAGCCGCTCGATCTGCGACTTCAGTGCAAGCCCACCCATTTCGTCCAACTGCACCGGCATCAAGCGCGGGGCGAACTCAACAACATGCGCTTCCAGACCCAGGCTCTTCAGGGCATTGGCGGCTTCGAGCCCCAACAGACCACCACCCACCACGACACCACGTCGCGCATTGACAGCGGCAGCACGGATCGCGTCGAGGTCTTCCAGGGTTCGATACACCAGGCGCGAATCGCCTTCAGCGCCCTCGATGGGCGGCACGAATGGATAAGACCCGGTGGCCAGGATCAATTTGTCGTAAGCAACACACCCTTGCGCGGTGATCACCTGGCGGCGGTCGCGGTCGATTTCCAACACCGGCACACCCAGATGTAGCGTCACGCCCGGCGTCTGGTACAGCGAGGCGTCACCGAGGGCCAGCGACTCGGCATCGCGGCCGGAGAAGTACTCGGAAAGGTGCACGCGGTCGTAGGCGCGCATCGGCTCCTCGCTGAACACCTGTAGCCGGTAATGCTCAAGCGCGCCCCGCTCGATCAACTGTTCAACACAATGGTGTCCGACCATGCCATTGCCAATCACGATCAGCGTTTGCAATTTGTTCAACGCGGCAACATTGGAATTCATAAGAAGCACCCGGCTAGACGATTCAAAAAGCAAAAAAAAACGCCTGAAACCTTTCGGTTCCAGGCGTCTTTGCCTGTTCTTTTGCGGTGTTGATACCAGACGTCTATGCCTGATCCACCGATGTTGCCCGCGATTCGATCGTCGTTGACCGAGGGGGCTGCCCACTCGACTGTATTCACGGTGGGCCTGCCGGGTGTGTTGCAGCGTTTGTGCCACTTTTCGCGAAAGGGGCTTCAGCCGGGCGTTTCAGGCTTATAGACGCTCAATGGGCACGGATATGCATCCGGTACTTGCCTTCGCATAGTGCAGCGACAGGTGCTACGGCTTTATAAAAGTGCACGGAGGACGCCGACATCAGCCCTTCAACCCGAAGAACCAGCCGGCAGAACCACAAAAAACGCACAAACAAAAACGCCACTCTATTGAGTGGCGTTTTTGTGAATCTTGGAGCGGGAAACGAGACTCGAACTCGCGACCCCGACCTTGGCAAGGTCGTGCTCTACCAACTGAGCTATTCCCGCGTCTTGGTGTGGCGCATTCTATAGAAATCAGAAGCCCCGTCAACCCCTTGATTCAAAAAAGTTTTATTTCTTTTCAACGTCAGTCTTCAGATGCGGCCAGGCAGCCCGCAAGTACTGGACCATCGACCACAATGTCAGGCCCGCGGATACCATCAACAAGGCATAACCGATCAAGACCCAGAAGGAAAAATCTGACGGATTGGCCAGCAGGATCACCAGCGCAAGCATCTGCGCGGCGRTTTTCCATTTACCCAGGTTCGACACCGCGACATGCGCGCGGGCGCCGAGTTCAGCCATCCATTCGCGCAAGGCCGAGACGACAATCTCACGACCGATGATCACGGCGGCCGGCAGCGTGAGCCACAGGTTGCCGTGTTCCTGCACCAACAAGACCAGCGCGACGGCGACCATCAGCTTGTCAGCCACGGGATCAAGGAACGCCCCGAACGGAGTGCTTTGTTCCAGGCGTCGAGCCAGATAACCGTCCAGCCAGTCTGTGGCGGCGGCAAATGCGAACACCGAGGCGGAAGCCACGTAGCTCCATTGGTAAGGCAGGTAGAACAGTAAAATGAAGATCGGGATGAGCAGGACGCGTAGAACGGTAATCAGATTAGGGATATTCATCGGCACAACTGGCTACGAGGTGAGTTGGCATTCTACTCGCTGTGCAGATTTGCATAAATCAACTCTGCGAGCTTTTTACTGATCCCGGGTGCTTTGGCGATCTCTTCGATGCTGGCACGAGACAGCTCCTGCAATCCACCAAAATGTTTCAATAAATCGCGACGTCTAGTTGGTCCGACACCGGCAACGCCCTCAAGCGTGGACGTGCGGCGGGTTTTCCCACGACGGGCGCGGTGCCCGGTAATGGCGAATCGGTGAGCTTCGTCACGTATTTGCTGGATCAAATGCAGCGCGGGGGAATCGCCGCGCAAGGTGAATTCGTGGGCCGCATCGTTGAGGTACAGGGTTTCGAAACCGGCCTTGCGCGTCGCCCCTTTGGCCACGCCCAACAGGATCAGGTCCGGCACCGCCAGTTCGTTGAGCACATCACGGGCCATCGACAGCTGGCCTTTACCACCGTCCACTAACAATATGTCCGGCAGCTTGCCCTCCCCGTCCTTCAGCTTGCTGAAGCGACGGGTCAAGGCCTGATGCATCGCGGCATAGTCATCACCTGCCGTCACGCCTTCGATGTTGTAGCGGCGATAGTCCGACTTGATCGGACCTTCCGGACCAAACACCACGCAAGACGCCACGGTGGCTTCACCACTGGAATGGCTGATGTCGTAGCACTCCAGACGCTGCGGCGGTTCGTCCAGCTTCAATACCTCGGCCAAGGCATCGAAACGTTCGGCGACATGCTGACGGTTAGCCAGGCGTGCGCCCAATGCCTGTTCGGCATTGGTGACCGCCAATTGCTGCCAGCGTGCTCGTGTGCCACGCACCCGATGGCTGATGGTCAGTTCGCGACCGCGCAGCGCTTCGATGGCTTCGATCAGCGTCGGGAAATCTTCATGAACCACGTTGACGATCAATTCACTCGGCAAGTCGCGCTCGGGGCTGGTGATGAAGTATTGGCCGAGAAAGGCAGCCATGACTTCGGATACGTCTTCGTCGATACCGGTTTGCGGGAAAAAGTTCTTGCTACCCAGTACCCGGCCGCCGCGAACGCTGATCAGGTGGACGCAAGCACCACCTGGGTTTACGAACGCCGCGATCACATCGATATCGCCGGTGCCGCCTTCCATGCTTTGCTGGTCCTGAACCCGACGCAACAACGATATCTGGTCGCGCAACTCGGCGGCCCGTTCGAACTCAAGGTTGATCGCCGCCTCTTCCATGCCCGCGGACAATTCGTCAGCCAGCGCATTGCTGCGGCCTTCAAGGAACATCACCGAGTGGCGAACGTCTTCGGCGTACACCTCAGGCTCCACCAGCCCTACGCACGGCGCCTTGCAACGTTTGATCTGGTATTGCAGGCAAGGACGCGTGCGGTTTTTGAAATAGCTGTCTTCACACTGACGGACAAAGAAGGTCTTTTGCAAAAGACTCAGGCTTTCGCGAATCGCTCCAGCGCTCGGGTACGGACCAAAATACTTGCCCTTGGCTTTTTTCGCACCGCGATGGATGCTCAAGCGAGGGAACTGGCCATCCGAAAGAAAGACGTAAGGATACGATTTGTCATCGCGCAGCAGGATGTTGTACGGCGGCCGCCATTCCTTGATCAGCGTCTGCTCAAGCAGCAGGGCTTCAGTTTCATTGGCGGTGATGGTGGTTTCGACCTGGGCGATGCGCGCCACCAGCGCTGCGGTCTTGGGCGCCAGACCGGATTTTCGGAAGTAGCTCGACAGGCGATTTTTCAGGTTCTTGGCTTTGCCGACATACAACAGGCGCGCATCGCTGTCGAACATGCGATACACACCGGGACGCCCACTGACCGTCGACAGAAAGGCGCTGGGATCGAAGACTTCAGTCATTGTCAGAGGCTGGCATCGACCATGCCGTGACGAACCGCCAACAGCGTCAACTCCACGTCACTGCTGATCGAAAGCTTCTCGAAAATGCGGTAACGGTAGGTGTTGACCGTTTTGGGCGACAGGCAAAGCTTGTCGGAAATGATCTGTACCTTCTGACAGCCGACAATCATCAGCGCGATCTGGATTTCGCGCTCGGACAATGCATCAAAGGGCGAATCATTGGTCGGCTGGAAAGATTTGATCGCCAATTGCTGGGCAATTTGCGGGCTGATATAGCGTTGGCCAGCAAACACCAGGCGAATGGCCTGGACCATTTCCGGCAACCCGGCACCCTTGGTCAGATAACCTGCGGCACCGGCCTGCAACAACCGTGTAGGAAACGGATCTTCCTCACAGACGGTGACTGCGACGACTTTGATATCCGGATGACTGCGCAACAGTTTGCGCGTGGCTTCAAGACCGCCAATGCCGGGCATCTTGACGTCCATCAAGACCACATCGGGTTTCAGCTCACGCGCTTTCAGCAGGGATTCTTCCCCTGACTCAGCCTGGCCGACCACTTGCAGGCCATCGATGTCAGCCAGCATTCGTGTAATGCCTGTACGAACGAGATCATGGTCATCGACTACTAGCACCCTAATCAAGCAGACACCTCGCGAAATGGTCTTATTGGGTTGCCGGACACCTTAGCAAAAAGCAATGGGCAGACCTAGCGGCAAGCGTCATATAAAAAGTATCAATACGTCATGAAAGGCTTGTCGCCAGCGTGTTTCAGCGATGAAGTCCGCCGACATCCCGCTGCATTCTCAGGAAACACTCGTCTTGACCGACCACCTTCAGGCCTTTTCTCTCGTAAAGTTTTTTTGCCGGATTATTTTCAAAAACAGTCAAGCGCAAGGCCGGGCGTCGTTCCTCGCCTGCAATATCGAATACCTGATCGATTGCCCACGAACCTGCGCCCTGCCCCTGGAACGCTTCAAGGACCTGTAATTCACGGATGTGCAAGGCCCTCGCATCGCGACTCAGGCTGACAAAACCCAGTACGGCATCATCGCGCACAATCAAGCGATTCTCACGCCCCGCCCAAGCGACATCAAACGCTTCATCCAGCCAAAGCAGATCGTACTGAATGTAATAGCGCAGCATGTTGGTGCAGGTGAGCGTACGCGCGAAGTCGAGATCCGCGGATAAGACCGCACGCCATTGGAACGCCATTCAAGCCTCCGAAACGTCTACGACACTGCCCTTCCAGCCGCCTGCATCACGGCGAGCCACCACCATCACGTTCCCGGCACTGCTCGCCGCCACGATGAGCGAACCGTCCGGCGCCCAGATTGCGCTGCGTCCGGCTGACTCCCAGCCTCCGGTCGCACCGCCATGGTTTGCCATCAGCACCGTCATTGAATGAGTGCCGGCGTAGCCTTTCAGGAGCGCCGAGTCCGGGGCATAGCCGCTTTCAGTGATCAGCACACCGGCGGCATAAAGGTCGGCACCCTGCTGCGCAGCAGCGGCAGCGTGACTGGCGTGAGAAAAATCCGCACACACCGCCAACGCGACGGTATCGCCACCAATGTTCAGCATCGATCCGCCATTGCCTGGCGCAAACGCTACTTCCTCGCCGGGGTGCAGATGCTGTTTGCTGTAAACCCCAAGCGAACCATCAGCGCCCAAAACCAGCGCACCAATCAGGACCGGCGAATCGTCCGACAGTCGAATCGGCATTCCGACGACACTGGTCACACCGACTTCGCGGGCGAAATCGCGCAATGGCTGCAGCTCTTTCGCATCAGGTACAACCGCAAGATCGGCCGCCACCCCCCGCTCATAGCCGGTCAATGACAGTTCCGGAAAGACCAGCAACTGAACGCCCTGCTCCGCGGCAACCTGCATGAAACGTTGATGCCAAACAATGTTGGCGGCGAGATCACCCGCGACGGAAATCGATTGTGCGGCGGCAATGGTCAATGGCGTCATGCTTCATCCTTGCGACGTTAGAGGGCGGGCAAAAAACCAAGTGTGTCATAAAGCGGCCCGTGCTCAAGCGATAGAAACCGCTGCCGGTGAGCGATAGCATTTTCTGATTGAAACCGCGCACCGGCCTCGAGTAAGCTCAGGCACATTCATCGGAGACAGACCATGTTCAACACCCTCTCACAGCTTGCAACGATCAGCGCCCTGCGCTCGGTGGCGGCTGCGCGAGTGAATGACGTCTGTGCTTCGGCCAGCTTTTATTTTGGGTATTGGTTTAGCCACTGGCGCGCCTGATACCCACACGGCGCCCACTTTAAACGGGTCGCCGCCAGAGTTTTCCAAACCCCCGGTCGGCCTCCCGACCGGGGGTTTTGTTTTTTCAGGCCCGAACATTTTTGCAGCACACCAGACAATTTGAGGATTCACGACATGAACTACGCCACTTATTACCGTTACGACAGTTTTTCCGCCTGGCGATTTAGCAGCCTCCGCTCGGGACAGCCTGCCGCCTCCGATCGGTCACCTACAGGTGGCAAGCACACACACGAAGCCAATCCGGCCAATTGTCGAACACCCCAGTAGGGCCGAGCGCGCGGGAACGAACCCGCCGCCAGCCCAGGAAGCCTGAATATGAACTCGTCCGTCTCTGCTCTGCCGCTGTCCACCTTGAGCCCTGCCAACGAAGCGCTGACCCTGCGTCTGCCCAGCTCGTTGCAACTCAAACAGCAATTGCCCCTCAGCAATGCCCTGACCCGGCAAGTCGCTGCCCACCGCGATGCGGTCCGCGCGATTCTCAACGGTGAAGATTCCCGTTTGCTGGTGATCGTCGGTCCTTGCTCGATTCATGACCCACAGTCCGCCCTCGAATACGCGGCCAATCTTGCCCGACTCGCCACCGATGTCAGCGATGAAATGCTGCTGGTGATGCGCGCCTACGTCGAAAAACCTCGCACCACGGTCGGCTGGAAAGGCCTGGCCTATGACCCGCATCTCGATGGCAGTGATGACATGGCCGGCGGTTTGACGCTGTCGCGTGAACTGATGCGTGAAATGCTTCGTCTCGGCTTGCCGATTGCAACCGAACTGCTGCAACCCATGGCAGTCGGCTACTTTGACGACTTGCTGAGCTGGGTGGCGATTGGTGCCCGCACCACTGAATCGCAGATCCACCGAGAAATGGCCAGCGGCCTGAGCATGCCCGTCGGGTTCAAGAACGGCACCGACGGCGGCGTGGCCGTTGCCAGCGACGCCATGCGCTCCGCTGCGCATCCGCACCGCCATTTCGGCGTCGATAGCCAGGGACATCCCGCGATCATCCAGACGCCCGGCAACCCCGACACTCACCTCGTATTGCGCGGCGGACACCATGGACCGAACTACGATCGCGACAGCGTCACCCAGGTGAACCGCGATTTGACCCGGCTCAAGATCCCGGCGCGAATCATGGTCGATTGCAGCCATGCCAACAGCGGAAAAGACCCGGCGCGGCAACCTGCGGTGTTCAACGATGTGCTCGAACAACGCCTGCAAGGCGACCGATCGCTGATCGGCATGATGATCGAGAGCCATTTGTTCGAAGGCTGCCAACCCCTGAGTCCATCGCTGCGCTATGGCGTTTCGGTCACCGATGGCTGTCTTGGCTGGGAAGGCACGGAACAGTTGTTGCGCCAGGCCGCCGATCGGCTTCGAGCGCAGCGCCAGAATCAATAAACGGCTAACGCACTTTCTGTAGCAGCTGGCGAAGCCTGCGTTCGGCTGCGCAGCAGTCGTGAAATCAGACGATGCGGTGTTTCAGGT
>NZ_JBFUBK010000169.1:0-7878 GCF_056405815.1 Pseudomonas sp. P1_F1_2
TGTCGTGTCGGAGTGTTTGGCCCTGTAAATTAGCCGACGGCGTGAAGTTCGTTGAGTCTGTGGATTCCCGCAGTGCCGGTCATACCGTCCCAGTTGTCGCCGCGTCCTTCTCGCCAGCCGTTAATCCAGGCTTGGCGTACCGACGGTAGAGTAAATGGGCAAAGCTCACGGGATTTGCCACCAACGCCATATTGATATCCGCGCAAAAATGCTCTTTCCAACGGATCACGCTTAAGTCTTCTCATAGGGTGTTGCCCTCACTTGTTGACTGTATTTATCGCGTCGACCTCTATTGAGGTCTGGCAGAAAAACTCTGCCGTTGGGGGCTCGCTGCCGGCGTGACGAGCCAAGGTGTTGACGTCGTTGCGGCGTCAACCTGTGTTGAGTTCTAACCAATGCGTCACATCGAGGGAATGATCGTTTTGTCATAAGAACGTAACCATAAAGATGCTAAGGCCATAAGCATCACGATGAATGCCCGGTGTTGATTGGCAAAAGCCCTGTATGATCGGCCCCCCGCAGGATGACGGGAGTAATCCCTTAGTGAGAATGACTTCTGTTGGTGGAAGCATTATTCGACGAAGGGTCGCTTTATGACATTTTGTTGCATCAACTATTTTATCTGTCCTTGCATCTAAGCTCTTTTAACCCGAGCAGCAGGGGTGGGACGGCACACCTTCGTGCCACGCGGGCGCTCTTCGAGAAAAGCGCCTGATTGAAAACCGGATCGGCAATGCGTTGCCGGTTCACTTCGCCAAAGGCTCTGAAATTCCCATGTCCGACCAATTCGAAATCTTCCTCACCTGCCCAAAAGGCCTTGAAGGCCTGCTCATCGAGGAAGCCGTCGGGCTTGGCCTTGAAGAGGCACGCGAGCACACCTCGGCCGTGCGCGGCATGGCCACCATGGAAACCGCTTACCGCCTGTGCCTGTGGTCGCGTCTGGCGAACCGGGTGCTGCTGGTGCTCAAGCGTTTCCCGATGAAGGACGCCGAAGACCTGTACCACGGCGTACTGGACATCGAGTGGCAAGACCACATGCTCAACGCCGGTACCCTGGCCGTCGAGTTCAGCGGCCACGGTTCGGGCATCGACAACACCCACTTCGGTGCCTTGAAGGTCAAGGACGCCATCGTCGACAAACTGCGCACCCCGCAAGGTGACCGTCCGTCGATCGACAAACTCAACCCGGACCTGCGCATTCACCTGCGCCTGGACCGTGGCGAAGCGATTCTTTCCCTCGATTTGTCCGGCCACAGCCTGCACCAGCGCGGTTATCGCTTGCAGCAAGGCGCGGCACCGCTGAAGGAAAACCTGGCGGCCGCGATCCTGATCCGTTCCGGCTGGCCACGCATTGCGGCCGAAGGCGGCGCGCTGGCTGACCCGATGTGCGGTGTCGGTACGTTCCTCGTSGAAGCGGCGATGATCGCCGCCGACATGGCGCCGAACCTGCGTCGCGAGCAGTGGGGCTTTACCCATTGGCTGGGCCACGTTCCGGCGCTGTGGAAAAAGCTTCACGAAGAGGCCACCGAACGTTGCGCGGCCGGCCTGGCCAAGCCACCGCTGTGGATTCGCGGTTACGAAGCCGACCCGCGCCTGATTCAACCGGGCCGCAACAACGTCGAGCGTGCCGGCCTGAGCGAGTGGATCAAGATCTACCAGGGCGAAGTCGGTACGTTCGAGCCGCGTCCGGACCAGAACCAGAAAGGCCTGGTGATCTGCAACCCTCCCTACGGCGAGCGTCTGGGTGACGAGGCGAGCTTGCTCTACCTCTATCAAAACCTCGGCGAGCGTCTGCGTCAGGCCTGCTTGAACTGGGAAGCCGCGGTGTTCACCGGCGCCCCGGATCTGGGCAAGCGCATGGGCATTCGCAGTCACAAGCAGTATTCGTTCTGGAACGGCGCATTGCCGTGCAAGCTGCTGCTGATCAAAGTCACGCCAGACCAGTTCGTCACGGGCGAGCGTCGCACCCCTGAGCAGCGTCAGGTCGAGCGCGAGCAGGCGGCTTACGATCAGGCACCGAGCGAGCCAGAAGAGCGCAAGTACAACAAAAACGGCAACCCGATCAAACCGACACCAGCACCTGCGCCGGTGATCGAGCAGCCGCGTTTGAGCGAAGGCGGGCAGATGTTTGCCAATCGCCTGCAAAAAAACCTGAAAGCCATGGGCAAGTGGGTCAAGCGCGAAGGCATCGACTGCTATCGCGTGTATGACGCCGACATGCCGGAATACTCGATGGCCATCGACCTGTATCAGGATTGGGTCCACGTTCAGGAATACGCGGCGCCGAAATCCATCGATCCGGAAAAAGCCTCGGCACGCATGTTCGATGCCTTGGCCGCTATTCCGCAGGCCTTGAACATCGACAAGGGCCGTGTAGTGGTCAAGCGTCGCGAGCGTCAGAGCGGCACCAAGCAATACGAGCGTCAAGCCGCACAGGGCAAGTTCGTCGAGGTCAACGAAGGTGGCGTGAAGCTGCTGGTCAACCTGACTGACTACCTCGACACCGGGCTGTTCCTTGACCACCGCCCGATGCGCATGCGCATTCAGAAAGAGTCGGCCGGCAAGCGCTTCCTCAACCTGTATTGCTACACCGCGACGGCCAGCGTTCACGCCGCCAAGGGGGGTGCACGCAGCACCACCAGCGTCGACCTGTCGAAAACCTATCTGGACTGGGCGCGTCGCAACCTGTCGCTGAACGGTTTCTCTGACAAGAACCGTCTGGAGCAGGGCGATGTGATGGTCTGGCTCGACGCCTGCCGTGACGAGTACGACCTGATCTTCATCGACCCGCCGACGTTCTCCAACTCCAAGCGCATGGAAGGGATCTTCGACGTGCAGCGCGATCAGGTGCAACTGATCGACCTGGCGATGGCACGCCTGGCACCCGGTGGCGTGTTGTATTTCTCCAACAACTTCCGCAAGTTCGCCCTTGAGGAAAACCTCRCGCAGCGTTACGCGGTCGAAGAAATCACCGCCCAGACCATCGATCCGGATTTCGCCCGCAACGGCAAGATCCACCGCGCATGGAAAATCACCGCACGTTGATAGCTGTGTGGATTGGATCCACAGAGCCTTGATTTTTAAAGGCTCTGTGGCTTCTTTCAGTGCTGGTCAAATTAGTGGCTAATAGCTATAACTCTCTCATGGCCAATGGGCTTTCCCGCACCTGGCGTTGTGAGTTGCGTTTATGTCGTTACACGCCGTGCGCCCCAAGATCCTGGGTTTTATCAGCGAAGATGTGTCGGCCTGGCTGGTCGCGCTGCTGGTATTGCTTATGGGGTGTGTTCTGACGGGGTTGTTGGCCTGGTCGACGGTCAACGTGTTTCGCCATCAACTCAAGCAACGCTTCCAACTGCTGGCCAGTGAACGCTATAGCCGCATTGAAGAACGATTTCAGGACCAGGAGCAGCGCCTCGACAGCCTGCGCCGGTTCTTCGCCAATTCCGACTCGGTCTCCCGCGAGGAGTTCGACGGTTTCACCAAACCCCTGTTGCACCGCGCTCAAGCCTATTCATTCGCGGCCCGCGTGACGCGTGCCGAGCGCGCAGAGTTCGAGCGCAAGGTGCGTGACGAGGGCTTTAGCGATTTCACCGTTCGTGAACTCGCCAGCGATGGTCAATTGCAATTGGCCGCTGAACGCGATGAATACGTGGTGGTGCTTTACAGCCAGACGCTAAGCCGACTGGGCTCGCCGCTGGGTTACGACTTATGGGCTCAGCCGATGCGTCGGGCGACCCTTGAGCGAGCGGATAAACGCGGCAGCCTGGCAGTGTCGCAGCCCATGCATCTGGTCAGTATCGAGCCGGCCTATGCGCGTGGCGTGCTGCTGGTGGCCCCGGTGATTGTGTCTAACACGCCAAGCGGCGCAGGGGTAAAACCCTACGGTTATGTCATGGCGGTGATCAGCATGCGTCAGTTGCTGGCGGATGGCTTGCCCGATGCCAATTACGACTATCTCTCGGTCCGCATTCTCGACTTGTCGATCGTCAACCAGCACGAAGTGCTTTACGAGTCCTTCAACGGACCGGCGGCCAGTGATTTGTCCGCGAGCCGACTATTGCGAATGGCCGATCACGACTATCAGGTCGACATCAAGCCCAGCGAAGCCTTTATACAAGCCAACCATTCCTCGGTGACGACCCTGATAGTGCTGGGCGGCTTGCTCAGTCTGCTGGTCAGCGCATTGCTGTACGTGTTGGTCAGCCAGCGTCAGCGAGCGCTGAAAATGGTTGAGCAACAGACCGAGGAGTTGCGCGCCCGCGAGCAGGAGTTACGTGGCACTCACGGCCAGTTGCGTGGCGTGTTGAATGCGGCGACCCAGGTGGCGATCATCGCCACCGATCTGCGCGGGGTCATCACCACGTTCAATGCCGGTGCCGAGCAGATGTTGGGTTACGCTGGCGTTGAGGTCGTGGGGCGCATGACTCTGGAAAACCTGCATTTCCCCCGAGAGCTGGTGGCACGGGCGGCGGAGTTGAGCGCGCGGTATGGAAAACCGATTCCAACCTGTCAGGCGATGTTGGTCAAAGACGGCGATGAAATTGGTAACGCCGCGCGGGAGTGGACGCTGGTGCGCCGCGATGGCAGCCATTTGGCGGTCAACATGCTGGCGACCCCGGTACTCGACGAGCAAGGTCTGTGGGTCGGTCACCTGGCGATCTGCATCGACATTACCGAACGCAAACGCGTCCATGAGGCCTTGGCGGCGCGGGACCTGTTGTTGAAGAAACTCAGTGCCCATGTCCCCGGCGGCATCTATCAATTCAAGATGGAATTCGACGGTCGCTTCAGCGTGATCTATGCCAGCGACGGTATCCGCGAGATCTACGAACTCGAGCCGGACGTGCTGCTGTTCAACGCTGAATCGATCTTCACGCGCATTCATCCACAAGACACGACCCGGGTCCGGGCCTCGATCCGGGCGTCGGCGGACACCCTCAGCCCGTGGCGCGAGGAATACCGCGTGCAGTTGCCCATGCGCGGCCTGCGCTGGGTTCGCGGTGAGGCGACCCCTGAAGAGCAGCCCGGTGGCGGCGTGCTCTGGCATGGCTACGTTTCCGACATCTCCGATTTGAAACGGGTAGAACAAGAATTGCGTGCGCTGTCGATCACCGATTCGCTGACCGGGATTCATAACCGCCGCTACTTCCAGGAGCGCCTGACCACCGAAATGGCCCGCGTCGAACGCGGAGGGGGCGAGTTGTCGGTGATCATGCTCGACATCGACCACTTCAAACGCATCAATGATCAACATGGCCATGCCGTGGGGGATCGGGTGTTGCAGGTGGTGTGCGAGCGCATCGGTCATCGACTGCGGCGCACAGACGTGTTCTGTCGCCTCGGTGGCGAGGAGTTCATGGTGTTGTGCCCGGACACCGACAGCGAGCAGGCGCAAGTGCTGGCCTTGCAGTTGTGGCAAGGGTTGCGCAGTTCACCGATCGAGGGTGTGGGGTTCGTTACCGCGAGTTTCGGGATTGCCAGTTGGCAGGTCGGAGAGGGCGCGGATGCGCTGTTGTTGCGGGCGGATTCGGGGGTTTACGCGGCGAAGCAGGCCGGTCGGGATCGGGTCGAGACGCAGATAAGCTAAGACCGGAAACAGTCGATGTGGGAGCAAGCCCCCGCCAACATTTGATCGCTCCCACGCTCTGCGTGGGAATGCCTCAATGGACGCTCTGCGTCCGCTCTTGAATGCGTTCCCACGCAGAGCGCGGGAACGATCGGATCGGGGGGTTACAAGACCGAAGCCGTTTCCGGCAGTTTCGGCTGGCGATACAAGTCCAGCAGCACCTGATCCAGTACCGACGATGCGCCAAACGGTGCTTTGTCGTTGAGGATCGCCACCACGGCCCACGTGTTGCCATTGACGTCGCGGCTGAAGCCGGAGATGGCGCGCACAGTGTTCAGGGTGCCCGTCTTGACGTGGGCTTCACCGCGCATCGCAGTAGTCTTCAGGCGTTTGCGCATGGTGCCGTCGGTGCCGGCAATCGGCATCGAGCTAATGAACTCGGCGGAGTACGGGCTGTGCCAGGCGGCTTGCAGCATCGACGCCATTTCACGAGCGCTGACGCGTTCGGCGCGGGACAGGCCGGAACCGTTCTCCATCACCAGGTGCGGCGCGGTGATGCCTTTCTTCGCCAGCCACTGACGAACCACACGCTGCGCGGCTTTGGCGTCGTCACCGTCGGCGTCCGTGCGGTACTTCTGGCCCAGGCTCAGGAACAGTTGCTGAGCCATGGTGTTGTTACTGTATTTGTTGATGTCGCGGATGATTTCCGCCAGGTCCGGCGAAAACGCGCGGGCCAGCAATTTGGCATTGCTTGGGGTCGGCGCCAATACATCCTTGCCCTGAATGCTGCCGCCCAGCTCTTTCCAGATTGCCCGCACGGCGCCGGCGGTGTAGGTCGCATGGTCAAGCAGCGACAGGTAGGTCTGGGAGCTGCAACCATCGCCCAACTGGCCACCGACGGTCACGGTCACGCTGCCATCGGCCTGGGTTACCGGGTTGTAACGCACGCCACCGGTGCATTGCTTGGAGTTGAGGGCCTTGACCTGGTTTTCGATGCGGATGCTGGCAATCGGCGGTTCGACGGACACCAGCACACGGCCATTGTCGTTGCGCGCCACGAAGCGCAGCGCCTTGAGGTTGACCATCAGCGAGTCGGGCTTGACCAGGAACGGCTTGTTCTCGTCATTGCCATCGTCGTTGAACTCGGGCAATTGCGGTTGCGTGAAGAAACTGCGGTCCAGCACCAGGTCGCCAGTGATTTGCGTCACGCCGTTGGCGCGCAGGTCACGCATCAGCAGCCAGAGTTTTTCCATGTTCAGCTTTGGATCGCCGCCACCCTTGAGGTAGAGGTTGCCGTTGAGGATGCCACCGCTGAGGGTGCCGTCGGTGTAGAACTCGGTTTTCCACTGGTGGTTGGGGCCGAGCATTTCCAGCGCCGCATAGGTGGTGACCAGCTTCATGGTCGAGGCCGGGTTGACCGAAACATCCGCGTTGAAAACGGTGGGAGTGCCTGGGCCGGTGAGCGGAATCATCACCAGCGACAAGGCGCTGTCCTGCAATTTGCTGGCCTTGAGGGCTTTTTCGACGTTGGGCGAGAGCGCAGTGTTGATTGGAGCGGCGGAAACGGAGAGGGCCAGGGGAAGAATGAAACCGGCCAGCAGCAATGGACGCAAAGATTTGATCATGTGCAGTAAAACCCTACAGGCGAGGGGGGAAAAGACGAGGGCATGGCGATAAAAATCCCTCAGTGGTCATGAACGTGTCGGCATTATGCCCCAAGGCTTGATGGCTTGTGCCTTGCGATACCCCTCTAAACCGCTATTTTTTTACCGACGGTCAGCATTGGCGGCCAGAGAGTCGGGCAATAAGCGGCTTAAACTGCTAAAGTGCCGCCCGTTATTACTTTTGAGGATTGTTCCAATGGCGACTAACCGTTCCCAGCGTCTGCGCAAAAAACTGTGCGTCGATGAATTTCAAGAGCTGGGTTTCGAACTGAACCTGGATTTCAAAGAAGATTTGGCTGATGAAGCCATTGATGCTTTCCTCGACGCGTTCCTCAAAGAAGCCATGGAAGCCAACGGTCTGGGCTATGTTGGCGGCGACGACTACGGTCTGGTTTGCCTGCAGAAGCGTGGCTCGGTCAGCGCTGAACAACGCGCTGCCGTTGAAGCCTGGCTCAAAGGCCGCACCGAGCTGACCAGCGTTGAAGTCAGCCCGCTGCTGGACGTCTGGTACCCGGAAAAGCCGATCAATCCGGTAGCTTGATGTCATAGCTTTTTGTCTTAAAAAAGCGGCGACCCAAGGGTCGCCGTTTTTTTATGTGCAGATTAAATGCACGCAGCCTCGTTTCACTCGACAGCTGCTACATGGAT
>NZ_JBFUBK010000170.1:0-7865 GCF_056405815.1 Pseudomonas sp. P1_F1_2
GTTGACGGGCGTATTCCATGTCGGCAGCGTCACGCGGGAAGGACACGGCGAGGTAATCGACTTCCATCTCGGCGGCGAGCTTGATGTCGGCCTTGTCTTTCTCGGTCAGGGCCGGAGCCGTCAGGCCACCACCGCGACGGTTGATGCCTTTATGGTCGGACAGCGGGCCGCCGATCAGCACGGTGCAGTTCAGTTCGGTGGCGGTGGCAGTATCAACGCGCATTACCACGCGGCCATCGTCGAGCAGCAGCTCGTCGCCCACGCCGCAGTCTTTGACCAGGTCCGGGTAGTCGATGCCGACCACTTGCTGGTTGCCTTCGGTCAGAGGATGGCTGGTGGAGAAGGTGAATTGATCACCGATCTTCAGCTCGATCTTCTTGTTGGCGAATTTGGCGATACGGATTTTCGGGCCTTGCAGGTCACCCAGCAGGGCCACGAAGCGGCCGTGCTTGGCGGCGAGGTCACGCACCAGCTTCGCGCGAGCCTTGTGCTCGTCGGGGGTGCCGTGGGAGAAGTTCAGGCGGGCGACGTCCAGGCCAGCCAGAATCAGCTGTTCGAGAACTTCCGGCGAGTTACTGGCCGGGCCAAGGGTAGCGACGATTTTGGTACGACGGACGGACATGCAAAGACTCCTGAGTTCAAGCGCTGAGTGAGGCTACTATGCTCTAGGGGTGTAGTCATTGTTCGTTTGCACTACTTTTTATAAAGATCTTGTTCGTCGCTTTTATCTCCAGGCGAATGCTTTTGGTGCAGGCAGCCTGAAGTTTTTACTCAACGGGTCGATACAGGGCTCAAGACAGGAGAACCCCCCATGCGATTTGCGCTCATTGCCGTCCTTGCCCTCAGTGTGACGGGCTGCGCCCGTTGGTCCATGAACCATCATTTGAATCTCGCCTACAGCGCCTATGACCGTGGCAATTGCGAGCAGGTGATGCTCGAGTTGTCGAAAGTCGAGCGCTCCAGTCGCGTGCGGCCTTATGTGTGGCCGGAAGTCTCGATGATGCGTGGCCAGTGCCTGGAACGGCAGATGCTGTTCGTCGATGCGGCGCAGACTTACGAGTTCATCATCGCGACCTACCCGCAAAGCGAATACGCCTACCGCGCCCGCGCCCGTCTGGAAACCCTGCAGAGCACGGGCCATTACCCGATCCGCAGCGCAGCGGCCCCGCGCCCGACTTACTGATTGCAGTTGTCATGCAACGGCTGGCTCACCGGTGGCGGTGAGCTATAGTCCAATAGATCGGTTTCAGAGCCCTTGCCTCTGAACCGAGGTCATGCCTGTGACCGGCAGCAGTGAGCGTCAGCATTGTGTGGACTGTCGCACCGGAAGCGGGGAGAGCGCGCCTACCTCTAAACAAGTCACGCAGGCTCGTTCCGAAGCAGTAGTGCGGCTCTGCTTAAGGGCCTTGCTGGGCGAATTACGCATGTTTACCAACCGCCGTATCGAGCGGCATCAACTGCCGTATTTCCTGAAGGTGTTCAACAGCGTCACTGACAAACCCATCGGGTTTCTGGGCAATGTCTCTGCCGACGGACTGATGCTGATCAGCCAGTTGCCGATGATGATTGGCGCCGATTTCGATTTACGCCTGAAAATCCCCGGTTGCAACGGTTGCCTGCAAGTCATCGATTTTCGGGCGTGTTGCCTGTGGTGCCACGAAGACGCGACCCCTCACCACTATGACGCCGGTTTCAGCCTGCAACGGGCACCGCCGGAGTATGGGCAACTGGTGAGTGCGTTACAGCAATACTTCAGTTTTCAGCCGTTGCCGGCGTCGGCCTGAAGTTAGCGGCGCTTTCGCCATCGCGGACAAGCCCGCGATGGCGTCAGTTAAGGCATCTCAAACTCAAAGCTCAGGTCGTTTAATCGCCTGTTCGTTATCCAGCGACCGCTCCACCAGCATCAATCCCAACTCACTCAACTGATAAATCAACATCGCCAGGTGCCGCGGCTTGTCATCTAGGCTTTCGGCTAGGTCGAGCAGCAGAATGTTGACCGATGAAAAGGTTTCGTAGGTCTGGATGGTCAGGGCTTCGGGATTGGCATCAGGGGCAACAGTGAACATTTTCATGGCGCGGTCTCGGGATGAGCGGAGGGAGGTGATGTCGGGTTCGAGATAATGGTCGAGCGCCTTTTTAGCCGCCTCGTGGAGTTTTCTCGGGTCGAGGTAGCTGTAGGGGGAACGAAGATTCGTTTCGGGTAGCTCGGGTTGGGGGGGCATTGGTTATCTCCTTGTTGGGGCTTCACCATTTCGGAATGAGATGAAAGGGTGGTAACTGCCGATAGGAGAACCTTATGTTGGGAGAGGTAACGTCACAATCAGACAGGGTCGATGAGATCTGTAGGCAGTGGCGCTTCATTCTGTAGTCGTTTGCGCGGCTATGTGAGAGCCAAGCGACGGGGGCAAAAAGTGAGTTAGATGCTAGGAGCGCTTTTCGCGACATGGCAGAGCAGCTTCCCCTAGCTACTGCACGATGAAGAGCATGGGAAAGTAATTGAGGAGAAGCTGCATGAAATTGAAG
The DNA here is from genome assembly GCF_056405815.1 of Pseudomonas sp. P1_F1_2. Classification (NCBI taxonomy): domain Bacteria; kingdom Pseudomonadati; phylum Pseudomonadota; class Gammaproteobacteria; order Pseudomonadales; family Pseudomonadaceae; genus Pseudomonas; species Pseudomonas sp. P1_F1_2. Next base: position 2,524 of record NZ_JBFUBK010000170.1, read on the forward strand.
ATCAGCTAGACGTCAGGATCCGGACTTTTTGGCTCTTTTGGTTCGTTGAAATCTGTGGAGATAGACAGAAGCGCCAAAGATATAAAGTCTTGGTTTCGATCAAGCGTATCCAGCGCACCTCGGATGTTACCCGCCACTTCGGTAGCACCGTGTCGTTCCACCCAGTTTGATAGCTCTTCTACTGCTGCGCCTAGCGCCAGTTGGTTCTCGTAGAGTTTCGTTAACACTGAAGTGAGTAGAATTTTCTCGTCCATGAACAATTCCTTTTGACTAAACGATGAGGTTGTAAGTCAGAGTGTTTTTTGCGAGTACTATCAAATAAGTACTAGTGATTAATGCTCGTTCAGCATATTTGTTTGCGTCTCAAGACCTAACCAATTGATTGCGACTTACCATTAAATTGTTCCGGCTTTTTTCCATTCCAAATATCGAGTCACCAATTTTGCACCCAACTCCACGGGCCGCGCATCCACCACCGGCACTCCATGAGCACTCAACCGCTCATGGAGCTCCGCCCGCGCATTCAAGTAATCCACCGTCCCACAATAAGCCAACGCCTCCGGCAAGGTTTGCACGGGTGCGTGCCGCAAATTGTCGAGCAAGTCTTCGCGCAAACTCGCCACCAGCACCCGATGTTGCTTGCTCAAACGTTTGACGGCGGTCAGCAGTTCTTCGTCGTCTTCATCGCGCAGGTTGGTGACCAGCACCACCAGCGCCCGTCGTTTCTGGCGGGCCAGCAACTGGGTGGCGGCGGCCTGGTAATCGGCGGGGCGTTGGGTGCTGTCGAGGTCGTAGACGCTGTTGAGCAACACGTTCAGTTGACCAGTGCCTTTGACCGGGGCGAGGTAACGGGGATGATCGCTGGCGAATGTGCTCAGGCCCACCGCATCGCCTTGGCGCAGGGCGATGTAACTGAGCAACAGGCAGGCATTCAGCGCGTGATCGAAATGCGCGAGCTCGCCATCCTGGCTGCGCATTCGGCGGCCACAATCGAGCATGAAAATGATCTGTTGATCGCGCTCGTCCTGATACTCACGGGCGATCGGCGTGCGCTGGCGGGCGGTGGCTTTCCAGTCGATCTGGCGCAGGCTGTCGCCTTCGCGGAATTCCCTCAGTTGATGGAACTCAAGGCCCAGCCCGCGACGCTGGCGCTGCCGTACGCCGAGCTGGCTGATCCAGTTGTCCACCGCCAACAGTTCGCCGCCGTAGAGGCGAGCGAAGTCGGGGTAGACGCGGGTGTTGTCGATCACGTTCAGCAGACGCTTGTCGGACCATAAGCCCAAGGGGCTCGGCAAGCTGATTTCGCAGTGTTCGAAGCTGAAGTGGCCGCGCTTGAGCGGACGCAATCGATAGCCAATCTGGCTCTGTAGCCCGGGTTGCAGTTCGACGGACAGGGGGAGGTTTTCGAAACTCAGTCCCGGCGGCACATGGTCGAAAAGCTGTACGTTCAGCGGTTGAGCAAACGCATGTTCAATGTCCAGTCGCACTTCACTCCACCGGCCCAATGCAAGACTGCCGGGCATGTGACGGTGCACGCGCGGCGAGGGCAGGCGTTTGAGGCGAATGGTGTCGAGCACAGCCAGCGCCAACAGGGCCAGCAGCAGCCCCCAGTTGATCGACAACAGGGTCGACGGGACGGCGAAGTCCAGTGCCCGCAATGCGCCCAGCACGATGCCGATGGCCAGCAGGATCGCGAGCCAGATCAGCAGCAGGCGCGAGGGTTTCACAGGCGCGGCGCCGGTACTTGATCGAGCAGTTGCTTGAGCACTTGATCGACGTCCAGCCCCTCGATGTCGAGCTCCGGTGCGATCCGGACGCGATGACGCAGCACCGCCAGGGCGCAGCCTTTGATGTCATCCGGAATCACGAACTCACCGCCGCGCAGCAACGCGCGAGCCCGTGCGCAACGCACCAGCGCGATGGACGCCCGAGGCCCGGCGCCGAGGGTCAAGCCGGGCCAGGTGCGGGTGGCACGGGCCAGGCGCACGGCGTAATCGAGCACCTGATCGTCCAGCGGAAAATCGCTGGCGATGCGCTGCAAGGTCGACACGTCCTTGGCCTGCAACAGGGTGCGCAGCGGCTGCACATCGAGCATGTCGGCGCGGGTCGAGCGGCTGACCTGGCGCACCATGTTCAGCTCTTGCTCGGCATCGGGGTAGTCCATGCGCACTTTGAGCATGAAGCGGTCGAGCTCGGCTTCGGGCAGTGGGTAAGTACCTTCCTGCTCGATAGGGTTTTGCGTGGCGAGCACCATGAACGGTTGCACGATGGGCAGGGCGCGGCCTTCGAGGGTGACCTGGCGTTCTTGCATGGCTTCGAGCAGTGCGGCCTGGGTTTTCGCCGGGGCGCGGTTGATCTCGTCGGCCAGCAGCAGGTTGGTAAACAGCGGCCCTTTGCGCAGTTTGAATTGTTCGGTGCTCAGATCGTAGACCGCGTGCCCGGTGACATCGCTGGGCATCAGGTCGGGGGTGAACTGGATGCGTGCGAATTCGCCGCCGAAGCAGCGGGCGAGGGCGCGCACCAGTAAGGTCTTGCCCAGCCCCGGCACGCCTTCGAGCAGCACATGGCCGCCAGCGATCAATGCCGTCAGCACGTCGTCGATGACCGTGTCCTGACCAATCACGGCTTTCTGCAGTTCGGTTCTCACCGCCTGAGCCAACTGACTGGCACGGTGGCGTTGCTGGGCAGCGTGGGTCGCGCTGCCGGGCTCGATCTGTTCACTCATAAGTTCCGGAGCCTTGGTAACTGTTACATTGTTTTTATCTTCCATAAATCAGTCACTTACCTAATCTAACTTTTTTCACGTATTTTTTACGCGTGGGACGAGTGAGTGACTGCCAATCTGCCTCAATGCAATCCCACGACAACCCCTCATTTAAGCGTTCGTCAGAGGTGGAGGTTAGTCTAGGCGGTCAGGGAGCACGCGATTTCAGAATGGATTACGTAACCGAAGAAAATCCAATTTGAGTGCTCGAGCTTTCGTCCATTTACTCGCTCTGGTGTTGATCCTGCTGCAAAGGGCCTTCCGGCCTACCATCCGGCGGATCTTGCTAAAGATCTATATCTACGGCTATCTGAGAGAATTCAGTTCAGCCGCAGGGTGGCGCGTGCGGATTGCCTCTAAGATTCGTTACAGCCCTATTTCAGCTAGCTCAATTCGAATCCTTTCTAACAACTGGTCCCTGTTGGCATCCTCTATTGATGTGAGATAGCCAGCGAAGATTATGCTCATGGGATGAACCCCGAGAACGTCTGCCATCTGCTCGATTTTGTCTATCGACGCACTGCCTCTTCCTGCTTCGAGGTTGCTTATGTAAGGCTGGCTTGGACCTAAGCTTTCTTGCGGAATGTCTCTCTTAAGTCGATAGGACTTGATGGAGGTGCCAATGGCCTGCTTGAGTTCCAATCGCATAAGTACTTCTCGCAAAAGGAACGATAAAGCCGGTCAAAGCTGTTTTGTTCTATACTGTATGCAGTATAATTTAGCGTATCAGTCTGATTTTTACGGGAAAGGGGGCATTTTCCTCTCCCACATAGCTTCGACACAATGCCTTCCTACTGCTATGGGCGGTGAGATGCTGCGACAGCGGCTATTGAAAGGGGAACCGGCAGCAGACGTGTTGCATTGGTGTGATTGATACGTCTTGGAAAACGAAGTCACCGCGTTCTCCCGACTACGTCGAATTGCAGGAGCGTACGCTGCTTGAAGACGGAACGTTTTTTTGTCCGCTTGGGAACGCTCAGTTGGCTTGATGACCTCTGCTCTGGGGTGAGAGGTCGCAACACTTGGAGCCGGACCAGGCCGTCAAGTAGAAGGAACAAAAATGGGATTCCAAGATGATTGGGGCCGCGAGGGTCGGCCCGAAGAGGTAAAACGCATAAACCAGTCGGTGGAGACTGAGCTCGCTGAGTGGGCAAAACGGTGGAAGCTCAATGGCGTTTGTATCATCTGCCGACATTGCGGGGGCAGACAAAAACTTTCAGATTCTGGAATACCCTTCGAGAACCATTACAAAAATTCCTGTGCATCTATTCCCGACCCTCAGCAATACCCTTTTGGAGACCTAGGGAGGATTTTGTCAGGATGGCATTCAACTCTATGGTGGTTTGATGACGAGGACTACTGCTAGTAAAAAATTAGTGAGGCTTAAATGACGATGCCATTTGAACGGACCAGATCCGTTGCACAAACTCACGCTTTCCTGACGGAGCTTGCTCGCGACACAGAAGTGCCCGAACGCGTTAGACAAAACGCTCACTTCCTTTTACGCCACTTTCCGACTAAGCACGATGTTCTCCAGGCTGGCCTAATTGAGGAGCAAGCGAAAAAAATAGGGATAGGCACATTTGGCCCCGTTTTTTGCTCCTCAACTGAAGACTGGTAGGAGTGCAACACAACAGGCGGCTTCCGACCCAGGCTGTGTGAAAACGCCAGCGATTGTCTAATCTACAGATCGTCTAGACCGTGGCGGGGGCGATGAAGCGATTCGTTGAAGGTGAGGCTCTGACGCAAGTCACGTTGTTGCCGGAGTGTCTGGACGAGAAAATCGAGTGCGATTGGTCGACGTTTTCGTCGACACCTCGACCTGAGGGCACTTGGGTTTCGAGGTGTTGATCCTGCTGCAACGGGTCGTCCGGACTACCATGCAGCGATCTTCCTGAAGAACTATATCTACGGCTATCTCAATCGGATTCAGTCCAGCCGCCGACTAGAGCGCAACGTCGAGTTGATGTGGCTGACAGGGCGTTTGGCCCCGGAATTCAAAACCATTACTGACTTTCGCAAAGACAATGGCAAAGCCATTCGCAGCGTCTGCCGACAATTCGTAGTGCTTTGCCGCAACTTCAATCTCTTAACCAAACGTGAGCAGCGATCAGCCAAGAATGAAAATTTTGCGCAGTTCTCCATAAGTCATAGGAGCTTTAGGGGCATTTTTTGAAGGGAATAAGTAGTCACCACGGAAAGCCAACCCTTTGGATGTACCTGGCTACTGACATTGCTCAAGCCATGCGTTTTAGTACATTCCACTTCGCCTTTTTATATGAGTAATTGCATGGACTTAACCACCCCTTGCATTCGACTTGACCAGTGCACATGAGCTCCATGACTGGCTAGACTCGACCTAAAGCAAACGGTGGCGACAGGCAAAAATCGGCCGATTCTGTTGAAAAAGTAGCTCCCATGTCTGGGCTGCGGCAAAATTGCTGCATTGGCCGGCGGGGGATCACACAGCATGATGGGACAGTTATCGAGTGGGCAGGAGCGACTGTTTTACTCGTTCAACCTTGAAGATCACATCCCAGCCAATCACTTCTGCGCAGCATTGATCGGTGTCTCGATC
>NZ_JBFUBK010000171.1:0-7583 GCF_056405815.1 Pseudomonas sp. P1_F1_2
TACTAGCACGGTATTACTGAACGACCGCGTTGCCTGATTTTACGACTGCTTCGCCGCCGGACGCAGGCTTCGCCAGCGGCTACACGTCGTCTTGTATTCGGCATTAGTGCTTTGGCCGGAAAGCAGAAGCACTTGGCCGATGCCCGGTGCAACCTGCCATTAGACTCTGGCCTATCTTAATAGCCCACGGAGTCAGCCATGAGCTACCTCATCTCACTGGCCATTGGTCTGGGCGTCGGTTTGCTCTACGGCGCACTGGATTTTCGTTCCCCCGCACCGCCGGCCATCGCGCTGGTCGGGCTGCTCGGCATGCTGGCCGGTGAAAAGTTGTGGCCCATGGGGCGGCAACTGGTCGCTGGCTGGATCTCCTGAACCGTTTATTTATTCGATGGAAACGCTCATGAAAGCATTGCAGTTCGACAAAACCGGCGACCTCTCGGCCCTGCGCTACGTTGACGTGCCCACTCCGGTACCCGGCGCCGATGAAGTGCTGGTGCAGATCAAGGCCGCGGGCCTCAACCCCAGCGACGTGAAGAATGTGCTGGGTCGATTTCCCTACACCACGTTGCCACGGATTCCCGGTCGGGATTTTGCCGGTGTCGTGGTTGAAGGTCCGCAGGCGTTGATTGGTCAGGACGTCTGGGGCACCGGGCGTGAGCTGGGGTTCTTTGCCGATGGCTCCCATGCGCAATTCGTCAAACTGCCGGCCAACGGTGTCGCGCTCAAACCGACCCACCTGAGTTTTGCCCAGGCCGCCAGCCTCGGCGTGCCGTACACCACGGCCTGGGATGCGTTGGAGCGCAGCCTGGTGACGGCGCAAACGCGATTGTTGGTGATCGGCGGCGGCGCGGTGGGCAGCGCGGCGTTGGCGCTGGCCAAGGTGCGCGGAGCTCAGGTGCTGGCGGCGGCGCGGCGACCGGAGCAGGTCAAGGAATTGCAGGCTCAGGGCTATCAAACCCTGCAACTGGATAATCCGGAAAACCTGGGCGCTCAGGTGAACACCGTGTACAGCGGCGGCGCTGACGTGATCTTCGACACCACCGGGTTCTGGCTGCCGGCCTCAGTCCCGGCACTGGCGACGTTCGGCCGCATCGCCATCATCGCCGCACCGGTGGACGGCATGGTGCAATTGCCGGCGCTGGCGCTGTATCGCAAGGGTGGCTCGGTGGTCGGGATCAACTCATTGTTGTACGGGGTTCAGGCGTGCGCGGCGATGCTCGATCAGTTCGGCAAGTTCTTCGATCAGGGGTTGTTGCCATTGCCCGAGGGCTTGTTTGAATCACCGCTGTCCCAAGGCCTGGAGCGGTATTCAGAAGTGAATCAGGGCAGTGGCGACAAAGTGATCCTGTTGCCGTAACGGTGATCGTTCCCACGCTCTGCGTGGGAATGCAGCCCGGGACGCTCCGCGTCTCTAGCTGAACGCGAAGCGTCCGTTGAGGCATTCGGAACGATCACCAGACACAATGCTAGAATCGCTCGCACTGACTTCCCAAGGTGCCTCCCATGAGCGAGCCGATTCGTCTGACCCAATACAGCCACGGCGCAGGTTGCGGCTGCAAGATTTCCCCCCAGGTGCTGGAGGTGATTCTGGCCGGCAGCGGGGCGCAGAACCTGGACCCGAAACTCTGGGTCGGCAACGCCTCGCGCGATGACGCCGCGGTCTATTCCATCGATGAAGAACGTGGCGTGGTCTCGACCACTGACTTCTTTATGCCCATCGTCGACGACCCGTTCGATTTCGGCCGCATCGCCGCCACCAATGCCATCAGCGACATCTACGCCATGGGGGGCGACCCGCTGATGGCGATTGCGATCCTCGGCTGGCCGGTCAATGTGCTGGCGCCGGAGATTGCCCGGGAAGTGATTCGCGGTGGCCGTTCGGTCTGCGATGAAGCCGGGATTCCACTGGCCGGTGGGCACTCCATCGATGCGCCGGAGCCGATCTTCGGCCTGGCCGTGACCGGGCTCGTGGAAAAGCGCCACATGAAGCGCAATGACACGGCCACGGCCGGTTGCCTGCTCTATCTGACCAAGCCGCTGGGCATCGGCATCCTCACCACCGCCGAGAAGAAGGGCAAGTTGCGCCATGCCGACATCGGCCTGGCCCGTGACTGGATGTGCACCCTGAACAAACCCGGCAGCCGTTTCGGCAAGCTCGACGGCGTGACCGCCATGACCGACGTCACCGGGTTTGGCCTGCTGGGGCACCTGGTGGAAATGGCTGACGGCAGCCACCTGACTGCCCGCATCGAATACGACCGCGTGCCGCGCCTGCCAGGGGTTGAGTATTACCTCGACCAAGGCTGCGTACCGGGCGGGACGCTGCGCAACTTCGACAGTTATGCCAGCAAACTGGGGCGGCTTCAGGAAATGCACAAACGCGTGTTGTGTGATCCGCAGACCAGCGGTGGCCTGCTGATTGCGGTCACGCCCGAGGGCAACGAACAGTTCCTGGCAGTGGCGGCCGAGCTGGGCCTGAGCCTTGAGCCGATCGGCGAACTGGTTGAGCGACAGACACACGCGGTTGAGGTGTTTTGATGTCGATCGACTTCACCGATTACCGCGACATCTTTCTCAACGACCGGCCGATGATGGATGCCCGCGCGCCGGTGGAGTTCAGCAAGGGTTCATTCCCGGGGGTGGTCAACCTGCCGCTGATGAATGACAGCGAACGCCAGCGCATCGGCACCTGTTACAAGCAGCACGGGCAGCAAGCGGCCATTACGCTGGGGCATCAACTGGTGTCCGGCGAGATCAAGGCTGAACGCATCCATGCCTGGGCCGATTTCGCCCGGGCGCATCCCGAGGGCTATTTGTATTGTTTTCGCGGCGGCTTGCGTTCGCAGATCGTCCAGCAATGGCTCAAGGACGAAGCCGGCATTGACTATCCCCGGGTCGGTGGCGGCTACAAGGCCATGCGCACGTTCCTCCTCGACACGCTCGATCAGGCGGTGACCCAGTGCGATTTCGTCTTGCTGGGCGGCATGACCGGCACCGGCAAGACCGAAGTGCTGACGCAGTTGAGCAACGGGCTGGACCTTGAAGGCCACGCCAATCATCGCGGCTCCAGCTTCGGCAAGCGCGCGACCGGGCAGCCGTCCAACATTGATTTTGAAAACCGTCTGGCGGTGGATGTCCTGAAAAAGCGTGCCCACGGCATCGAGCAGTTTGTGCTGGAAGACGAGAGCCGGGCAGTCGGCAGTTGCGCATTGCCGTTGCCGCTGTATCAGGGCATGCAGCAATTTCCGATGGTCTGGCTGGAAGACAGCCTCGAAGGGCGTGTCGAACGAATATTGCGCGACTACGTGGTGGACCTGTGTGCCGAGTTCATCGGCGTGCATGGCGATGAAGGGTTTGCGTTGTTTTGCGCACGTATGCTGGAAAGCCTGAACAACGTGCAGAAACGCCTGGGCGGCGAACGCCATCGCCGGATGTTGATCTTGATGGAAGAAGCCTTGGCCGAGCAGGGCCGAAGCGGTGCAGTGGACCTGCATCGGGGCTGGATCGAAGGGTTGCTTCGCGAGTATTACGACCCGATGTATGCGTTTCAGCGGGAGAAGAAAGGCGTGCGGATCGAGTTTGCTGGGGAGAGGGTAGCGGTACTCGAATACCTGCGCGAGCGAGTCAATCAGCAAGGTTGAGGTTGTATTGACTGGCCCCAATCGCGGGCAAGCCCGCTCCCACATTGAATCTTCAGTGAACACAGATTGTGTGTACTGCCGAGATCCACTGTAGGAGCGAGCCGCTCGCGAAGGCGATCTGACCGGTGTTACAAAACCTAGAGCAACGCCGCCCCGATCAACCCGCTGATCACACCAATTGCCATGGTCATCAGCGCCACGCTCACCAGCACCCGCGCATCGAAATCCTTGCGCAGCATCAGCAGCGACGGCAGGCTGATGCTCGGCAGGGTCATCAGCAATGCCACGGCCGGGGCGGTGCTCATGCCCAACGTCATCATGGTTTGCACGATAGGGATTTCTGCTGCGGTAGGAATCACAAACAACGTACCGATGATTGCCAGCGGCACCAGCCACAGCAGGCCGTTGGCCATGGCCCCGTCAATGTGCGGGAACACCCAGACCCGCACCGCGCCCAGCACCAGGACTGCCAGGATATAGATCGGGATGGTGCTCCAGAACAAACTCCACAGGGTTTTGGCCCAGCGTGTCAGGAATGGTTGGGTATCTTTTTCGCTGACTTCGGCCACTGCCTCGACGGCAGCTTCAGGCAGTGTTTCCGGGCCGCTGATGCGTTGAGCGATCATCGACACCCCGAACACCAGCACAATCCCGGCGACCAATCGCAACGCGGTGAACCCCCAGCCCAGCACGAACCCCATGAACACCAGCGTCGCGGGGTTGAGCACCGGGTTGCCGATCCAGAAGGCCAGCGCTGCGCCGACCGAGACATTCGAGCGACGCATGCTCGCGGCCACCGGGGCGGCGCAGCACGAGCACATCATCCCCGGCAGGGCGAACAGGCCGCCACGCAAGGTTGAAGCGAAGCTGGCGCGACCGAACAGGCGCAGCAGCCAGTCTCGTGGAATCAGGACTTGCAGGAGGGAGCCGAGAATCACGGCCAGCACGGCGGCTTTCCAGATCGCCAGGAAGTACACCTTCGCGTACGTCAGCGCGGCGGCCAGCGGGGCGGTCTGTTCGTCATTGAGGATGGAGGCGCCGATGCTGTGATTGTCAGCGGCGATGAAGGCTTTCAGGTAGTAAGGCGACCACTTGACGTAATAGAGGCCGATACAGGCGACCACGACGAAAAGGGCAGGTTTCCACCAGAACGACCAACCCCGGGCGGGGACAGCTGCGGATGAGAGTGACATGGAGAGAGTCCAGACAAGGGGAAGTTGCATACATGATAGCCCGCCCCTTGGCTGTCGTGGTCTTCACCGGCTGTGGGATGTTGCCGACCTCTTAGGTCGGACAAGTCTGAGACCCGTTATCCAGCCCTTGTTTGTAGCTGTGACTGACGAGGCTGGCCTTGCCGTTTTGCCAGGTCAACGTGAGTACGAACACCGAATCGTAGTCGCTGGACGCCCAGTCTTCGGTGATGCTCTGCTTCTTGCCGACGGCGTCTCCAGCGACCTTGTTGATCAACTCTGGCAGGTAGCCATGGGACCAGGCGGTGTAGATGATGGAGTTGTGGTACTTGTCGTGCAGTAATTCTTCGGCGAGGTCGCTGGTGTCGTTGGCCGAGAATGAGATGTTCACCGGCAAACCGAGCTTGATCGCGCTGGGGCTGATGGTCATCAGTGGACGGATATAGCTGTAGGAGTTGTCCAGTTCACCTTCCTCGACATTGCGCGTCGGGTTGGCGGCAAACACGTAGTTGGCCTTGCCGAACTTTTCCGGCAATAAGGTGGCCAGGTCGATGGCGCGGTTGAGGCCCTGGCAATTGAGTTGGCCCAAACCACCGGCGGGTTTCTCTGCGTGACGCAGGAACACCAGTGTCTGGGTGCCGTCCGCCGGTTGGGCACGGCTTTCGCGGGACTCCAGCAACAAAAACACTGCGCTTGCCGCCAGCAGCACCGGCAGAACAATAAACGCACGGTGCTTGAAGCGTTTAGCGAATTTAAAAAGTTTGGTCATTGGTATAAGTGATCTTCAGCGCATTCGGTTAAGGCTGACAAACCTTTACACCACGAGCTCCCAGCTTCGAGTGTTTTCCATGTCTTTGAGTCGGTCCGAGTCCGAAAGGGCATTGCTCAGAGTCCTCCGATGCCCATTTGGTTCGCGTCCGGTGGTTGCGCAGCACTGTATCGACAACCTTGAGCGGGTTGCAGCGAAGGTTATCGACAAGATGTTGCGAATTTGTGGACACCCTACACCTTGAGGCTCGGGCAAAGGCTGAGATCTTTCGATCGTGTTCATCAATGGTTTTGATAACGCGAAAAGATCGCAAGCAACGGGCGCTAATCCTGGATTATGCTCATCCCTTTCTTTAGCGACGGATGTTCCCGATGACCGATTTGTCCGCGTTCCCCATCACCCAAAAATGGCCAGCCCAATACCCCGACTGGATCCAGCTTTACTCCTTGCCGACCCCCAATGGCGTCAAGGTGTCGATCATGCTTGAAGAGATCGGCCTGCCCTATGAACCGCATCGTGTGGGCTTCGACACCAATGATCAGATGTCGCCCGAGTTTCTGTCACTGAGCCCCAACAACAAGATTCCGGCCATCCTCGACCCCCATGGTCCCGGGGACAAACCCCTGCCATTGTTCGAGTCCGGGGCGATTCTGATTTACCTCGCCGACAAGAGCGGGCAACTGCTGGCTCAGGAATCGGCCGCGCGTTACGAGACGATTCAATGGCTGATGTTTCAGATGGGAGGCATCGGGCCGATGTTTGGCCAGCTCGGTTTCTTCAACAAGTTTGCCGGCAAGGACTACGAGGACAAACGACCGCGCGACCGCTACGTCGAGGAAAGTAAACGTTTGTTAAAGGTTTTGGATGGACGCCTTGAAGGGCGTGACTGGATCATGGGCGAGCGCTACACCATCGCCGACATCGCAACGTTCCCGTGGGTGCGCAACCTCATCGGTTTCTACGAAGCGGGCGATCTGGTGGGCATCAAGAATTTTGCGAATGTCACACGCGTGCTGGAGCGTTTCCTGGCGCGGCCGGCCGTCATGCGCGGGCTGGAAATTCCCAAATCGATCCTTTGATTTCTTCAAGACCAAGGCAGGCAATGAGTTCATTCGATTTCAAGCAAGTAGATGTCTTCAGCCGCGTCGCCCTCAAGGGCAACCCATTGGCAGTGGTGTTCGGTGCGGACGAACTCAGTGAGGAACGCATGGCCGCGTTCGCGACCTGGACCAACCTCAGTGAAACCACGTTCGTGCTGGAACCGCGCGATCCGCGGGCCGACTATCGGGTGCGGATCTTCACCACCCTGAACGAGTTGCCATTTGCCGGGCATCCGACCCTGGGCACCTGCCATGCGTGGCTTGAGGCCGGTGGCGTGCCCAAGGGCGAGGAGATTATTCAGGAGTGCGGCGTCGGACTGGTGCGTATTCGTCGACAAGGCGCGCAGTTGGCCTTTCTCGCGCCGCCCCTGATTAACGCCGGGCCGGTGGACGCCGAACTGGTGGAGCGCGTGCGACGCGGCCTTGGCCTGGAGGTTGGGGCGATTGTGCGGGCGCAGTGGGTGGATAACGGTGCCGGATGGCTGGCAGTCATGCTCGAAGAGCGCCAACAGGTGCTGGACTTGCAGCCGGATCATTCGCAAATGCTGGGCCTGGCCGTCGGCGTGATCGCGCCGTGCAATCCCGAGCGCGATGGTGATGACGCACAGTTCGAAGTGCGGGCGTTCATCTCGGGTGACGGCATGCCGGAAGACCCCGCCACGGGCAGTCTGAACGCAGGGATTGCGCAATGGTTGCTCGCTGAAGGGCTGGCGCCTGCCTCCTATGTGGTCAGCCAGGGTTTGACGATGGGACGAGCGGGGCGCATCCAGGTGGATCAGGTGGGTGATGAGATCTGGATTGGCGGTGCTGTGGTGACCTGCATTACCGGCACCCTGATGCTTTAACCGCCCTGTAGCAGCTGCCGAGCGTGCGAGGCTGCGTC
>NZ_JBFUBK010000172.1:0-7438 GCF_056405815.1 Pseudomonas sp. P1_F1_2
GACATCTCAAGGGCCACCAGTCACGGGATAGGTGCGCCTGCACTAAGCCAAAAACCTCAAATTAACCCAATAACGACGCAGCAAAGGTCAACGAAGGGCCGAGAAACCACACAAAGTGGTGAGTAGGCTATCCGGTGGTAGCTGTGCTTGATTTTACTCAGGCTGAAAATCCGACTTTTTCAACAGAATCGGCCAATAGCGGCCCGTCGAAGATATCCCTGTAACGTTCATTGAGGCTCGCAATGAACGCTACGTGACAATGCCAAACGGCGAGCGCTTATCAGCCGCTATCGATCGCACGCTCCGTTTGCCGGCAAACCTGCATAGATGGAAGGGTATTAGAACGTTACCCGTAACAACCCCACAAGGCCGTTCTCATGAGCGTCGCTGGCTAATTGGCCGTTGTAGATCAGACTCAGGTTGGTACTCGGGGTCAGCGCCGCTTCCATCCCCAGATTCACGATGGTCACGTCCTCGGCCAACGGTACGCCGGGTATCGAGAATGTGTTTGCTGAGCGGGCGAACGATTGTGTGTCGACAGGTTCGAGATCGCCAAATGTATGGCGCCAGCCCAACCCGCCTTTCACCCTCATGGGCACGTTATTGGCGAGGAAGGTGTAGCTGGGCCTTATTCCCAATGTGCTGTACGTCACATCGTTGTCGCTGCTGTCCACGGAGAGTGCAGCAGGCCCACCGTGTTCGGTGAACCCATCGGCGTTCACCTTCACCCACGCGAGGTCGGCATAGGGCTCGAGCATCATCGGCCCCACATTGAACCTGTATCCGACATCGCTGAAGACCTGGCCGGTATTGGCCGAGTAGTCGGCGTGAGGGGAGTCACTGAAATCGCCGAAGTTCACGGTCCGGCGCGTATCGATTTCGTTGAACGTGTAGCTGGTGCCCGCCTTGAGCGACCACGGCCCGAGCAGCGTACCGACGTACGCGCCAACGGTGTAATTATCGCCATCGGCCGAACTGTAGCGCGCGTCCACATTGGACCGTGTGTAGCCGAACAAAACGCCCAGTGTGGTGGTGTCGGTGATGCGCGAGTCGATCCCCAGAAACGTCCCGCCGGTATCAACCGATAGGTCACCTTGTTCGCGGTGTGCGCCGACACCTTGTATCCATGCGGTCAGGTTCGAAGCCAGTTGCACCGTATTGTCCGCAGCATGGTGGGGGGTGACCGGCGCCCCCAATGGCGTGTCGAGACGGTCAAAGACCGCGTCCCGCACGAAGTGGCTGTCCTCCAGCATCACGGTCATGAGCGATGGGTTGATCTGACCCGACAATTGATCGAGAGCGACCCGGATTTCGCCCACGGTGGGCAACAGGATGATCCCGCCGAGGATCGGGTTGTCTGGCGGTAACTCATCCACGGCGCCCCCTGTTGATTCTTGAGGTGGGGTGATCGCTATCGGGGGGTCTGGTGTGCCCCCCGGTGGCGGGATGACGATCGGGTGTTCAGGTGTGCCGCCAATAGGTACCTGATTGCGGGCGACGAGGAAGTAGGCATTGTTCTGGTCGTAGGTGAGGCTGACGGTCGACAGCGGCAGCTGTCGGGTCGGGTAATTGAACGTGCCGTTGACGCCACCGTCAGCGGTGAGGATCGCGTACCGCTGGTTCACCACCGGGATAAAACCGTTGAGTAAGGTGGTGGCGTCGGCATTGTTCAGCGTAGCGACGCCGGTGGCGTGAATCAGGTCATGCGCGCCGGAGGGGTTGAAGTCCACGATGTAATTGGCCGTGGGGGCGGTGGTCAGGCTCCCGGCAATATTGAGGGTGCCGGTTGTGTCGCGGGCGGGGCCCGGTGAAACAAAACCGCCGACGGTGGTTTGCGGCAGTGTGCCGGTGCCGCCGAGGAAGGTTCCCTGGTTGGTTATCAACTGACTGGAGGTTGCGATTGAGCCATTGATGAACAGGAATCCGGCGTTCAGGTTTGTCGCCCCTGTGTAGGTATTACTGGCATTGAGCGTGACAAGCCCGCCGGAACCGCCGTCACCGTCCAGGGCCAAAGAGCCGGAGCCACTGATCACACCATTCAAGGTGAAACCGGTATCGACAGCTTGTATGAGTGTGGCGTTTCCGGTCAGGGTTACTGGGCGATTTGTCGCGAAAGTCTGCTTGGTTCTCAGTGTGCCGTTACCAATGGTCAACGTCCCGCCAGGGGCCCCAAGATTACTGTCGGTGTTGATTGAGAGAGTGCCGGCGTTGATGGTGGTGCCACCCGTGTACGTGTTGTCCCCGGTCAGCACCAGCGTCCCGCCGGCGCCGTTCTGAATGACACCCCCGATTCCGCCGAGGTTGTTATTGATAGTGATCAGCTCGGGGGAATTGACGATCAGGCCGGGGCCGCCGAAAGCAACTGGAAGCCCGGATATCGCGTAATCCTGGCCGTTGTTGCCGCTGTCTACGAATTCCCAGGATGAGGGGTTGACTGGGAGGTCCACTGAAATACTGTCATTGCCGACGTTGGTGAATGACGCGATGTCTCCCTGATTTTCAGGGACCCCTTGCGGCGTCCAGGACTCCGGGCACGTATAACAACTAGCCCCCGCCCAAGTGAACGTCTCGGCGAGTACCGGTGACACCTGCGTCAATCCGACCGTGAGCACCAGGATAGGTAGGTATCGTGTCACGCTGCTCACCTCTGGGACAGGGCGGCTGATTGCGTCATCCGCAGTGCAGTAAGTCGCCAGTTAGTCGCGTCGGCCTCCTTGACGAGAAGGCAGTGAAGAGATTAGACAAGGTTTCCCGAATTCACGAGCCGGATCCTTAGGCGATGCCTGGAACCGCAAAAGTACCTGGTCGAAATTCGCGCCCAGGATAATTTCCCAATGCAAATGCAAATGCAAATGCAAAGGCCAATGCCGGAGTGCCACTTTTCCACTGCTATGCTGATAGCATCTTTTTCCTTCACTAGAGACGAGCAGCATGGCAGCAGAAGGCAAGCATTCCCTGCTCACTTTCAAGGTTATGGCCGGCTCGGCTGGAGGCGTCCTTGTCGCTTGGGCTGCCACAAAGCTGCTCGACACTTACTTCGAGCTGACGTTGCTGGCCGTTACCAAGGGCTGGCTGCTACGTGCGTGGAGCTGGCTTCTGTTAGAAACGCCCATGCCGAACTGGTCGCTGCTGATGTTTATCGCGGCGCTGATCAGCACTCTCGCTGTAGCAATTTACTACTACCGCACCACTGACGGAGCTTGCGGCGAGCTACATGAGATAGAGCGAAAAATTTACAAAGCGAACAACCCTCAGTTTCCACAGCTGACAGAGAACCAAACACTGTTGATGGAAGCGTTGGCCTATCATGCAAACTTCAGAAAAATTGCAAACTTAGACTCGGTTTGCAAACTTGTGTCACTCAGCAAGTTGGAAGTTGAAGAAGGGCTTAAGCAACTCCAGGTCAAACGTCTTGTTAAGCAAAAAGTGACACGGGGTACGTTCGGCGCCACCATTTTTGAACTTACCTTGGCAGGCAAGGACTATGCGTTAGAGCGACTTGAACTAACGTAGTAAAGAAACACAGGACGCGCCCTGAAGGCACTTCTTGAGTGACAGAATTCACCCGACGGGTGACACCTCGTTCCTTCCAATATTTCTCCTGCCAAGCTGATGTCTTCATGGAAAAATCGCGATGCCAAACTCAGACCTGCTCCCTTCCCTGCTGTTCAAGATCAACGAAAACCAACTTGCACTCGAAGCCGCCATCATGGAGCTTTCGAACTGGGTCGAGCTACAGGGTGCGGCTGATGTCGCCGACAACGTGCGCTGCGCTCTTGAAGCCATCGACAAGAATGAAGAGTTCATCAAGATAACGCTCGCGTTGATGATGACGCCGGAGTAACGGCATTCGCAGGCCACTGTCGCTCGCTACGTCCGCAATGGACTTTTAAAATCGCGCCAGCGCTATGACAAATCGCGACATAGCGAGCATTCAGCTATTGAGGTGCCGGTTGAATCCAGCCAATAGCAGGCATGTAAACAGACCCAAATCATGACTCGGTAAAGATGAGCTATCTTGTCAGCGACTCACCGCCATCAGGTGATCGCCATCAAGTAAGGATGCTTTATGAATCGCCCCCCCTATCGCCACGCCCTCTTTGCACTGACGTTCATCACGACACTCTCCACTGCAGCTTTGTTGGCCACTCAGGGCTACGCCGCCGAGGCCACCTTCGTCGGGCCTGTAGCCGGCACCAAGGTGACTGAGCCGTACGTGCGCATGATGGCGCGTGAGGCGTACTTCTGGGGTTGGCCGATGGCCAATATCTTCAACCGTCGCCAGGCCTTCAAAGACCTTCCCGAGCCGGGTTTGATGGGCGGCATTGTGCCAGTGGCACCGATCAATCAGCTGTCGCTGTTGAGCGACTACATCGACCCCGCCGAGCGGCTGGTGGCGTGTCCCAATCAAGACGTCGTGTACGGCGCCGGCAGCATTGCCCTGGACCTTGAGCCCGTGGTGCTGCAAGTGCCGGATTTCGGCAGTCGGTTTTGGGTGTATCAGGTGGTTGATCTGCGCTCGGACAGCTTCGCCGAGCTGGGCAAAATGTACGGCACTCAACCTGGCTTCTACTTGCTGGTCGGGCCGGACTGGAATGGCAAGGTCCCGGCCGGCATTACCAAAGTGTTTCGTGCGCGCAGCAACACCGGTTTCGTGATTCCCCGCGTGTTCCAGGACGACACCGCCGCCGACCGCCAGACAGTGCAACCGGCGCTGGCCGGGATCGACATGTACCCGTTGTCCAAGTACGACGGCAAGGTCAAAAAACGTGACTGGGCCAAGCTGCCGAAATTTCCCGCCCAAGCGCAAGGCAACGCCGAAACCAAGTGGGTGATGCCAGAGAAGTTCTTCGACGAACTGCCTGCCCTTCTCAAAGATGCCAAGCCATTGCCGGGTGAAGAAGCCCGTTATGCGCAAATGGCCGCCCTGAGTGCTATCGCCAAGGCAGATCCGCAGCTCAAGGCAGCGATGATCGACGAGGCGAAAAAAGCCGACAGCGAAGTGATCGATCCGCTGTTGCAGTTCCGCAACTACGGCCTGCAATTGCCGGATCACTGGAGTACCGTCAGTAACGGCGCGGCGTTCGGTACCGACTATTTCACCCGCACGGCCGTGGCACGCTCGAACATTTTCGTTAACCAGCAGAAAGAGACCAAATACTTCTATCAGGATCTGGATCAGGCTGGCGCGCGTCTCAATGGTCAGAACGGGTACAGCGTGACCTTCGCCAAAGACAAGCTGCCCCCGGTCAAAGGCTTCTGGTCGCTGACGCTGTACAACGAACAACACTTTTTCGCGCCCAATGACCTGAAGCGTTATTCCATCGGCACCAAGAACAAATCCCTGCAAGCCAACGCCGACGGCTCGCTGACGATTTATGTGCAGAGCGAATCGCCGGGCAAGGACAAGGAAAGCAACTGGCTGCCTTCGCCCAAAGACGCGGACTACTCGTTGTATATCCGTGCCTATTGGCCAGAGCCCGCCGCACTGAATGGCCAGTGGGTTCCGCCAGCCGTAGTCAAAGCCGATTAATCAGAACAGGACGTCAATCATGAGTACCTCAGGTAAAACCCTGACTGCCTTGACCCTGGGCATTGCAATCAGCATCAGCGCCCAGGCCGCCACGCACTACGAGCAACTGGCCGATCTGCCGTTTGCCGGCGGCTATCCAACACTCGACGGTGTGGCGCAACTGAAAAACGAGCTGTTGTTCCAGCGCGCCGTGCAGTCTTACATCTGGGCCTTGCCCGCGCTGAACATGTACGCCATGAAAGAAGGCTCGGAGAAAACCTTCGGCGCGGGCTACAACGTGTTGCCGATCTGGAAAGACCGACTCAATGCCAGGACACTCGTGACCACGCCGAACTCCGACGTGATCTATGCCATGGGCTATCTCGACCTGAAGCAGGAAGGTCCGATGGTGATCGAGGTTCCGCCGGGCTTGCAGGGCATTCTCGACGATTTCTTCCAGCGCCCGATCTGCTCCGAGGGCCAGATTGAAGGTCGTCAGTGGTGCGGCGATGTCGGCTTGCCCGGGCCGGACAAGGGCAAGGGCGCCAAGTACCTGGTATTGCCACCGGACTACAAAGGTGAAGTGCCGCCCGGTTACCTGACTTACCGCTCGCGCACTTACGGGGTGTTTGTGTTCTGGCGCGGGTTCTTCAAGGATCCGAAGCAACTTGAGGGGCCAGTGAAGGTCATGGAACAGACGCGCATCTATCCGCTGGGTAAAGAAGCCACGGCCAAGGCAATGGCGTTCCCGAACGCTTCGAAAACTCCGGTCAACATGCTCTACCCTACCGATGGCAGCGCATTCGACATGCTCTCGCGCTTTATCGACCATGAATATGTCGACCCGCAAGACATGGAAATGCGCGGCATGCTCGCCGCCCTGGGCATCGTCAAGGGCAAACCGTTCCAGCCTGACTCGGCAACGCGGGAGCTGCTCGACAAGGCCGCGAAAACCGCCAGCAAGATCGGCCACGCCATTTCCTATACCCCGCAGACCATTGTCACCGGTGGCACCTGGTATCCGGATCGCAAGTGGCTGAATGTATTCCCCGGCAACGCCACTTTTACTGCCGACACTTTCAACTACATCGACCCGCGCACAGGATTCTTCACCAACGCCTATTCGGCGAGCCCAGGCATGGCGGTGAACATGGAGAACGTCGGGGCCAAGTACCCGGCGACGTTCGTCGATGCCAAAGGGGAATTCCTGTCGGGCAGTAACGTTTACACGCTGAACTTGCCAAAAGGCATTCCGGCTGCGTTGTTCTGGTCGGTCACGGCCTATGACTCGGTGACCGCCTCCGGTCTGGATAACGGGCAACCCTTCCCATCGCTGAACACCATGGACAAACCAGTGGCCAACGCCGACGGCTCGATCGACGTCCACTTCGGCCCCGAGTCACCGGG
Source organism: Pseudomonas sp. P1_F1_2 (assembly GCF_056405815.1). Taxonomy (NCBI): domain Bacteria; kingdom Pseudomonadati; phylum Pseudomonadota; class Gammaproteobacteria; order Pseudomonadales; family Pseudomonadaceae; genus Pseudomonas; species Pseudomonas sp. P1_F1_2. The sequence goes on from NZ_JBFUBK010000172.1 coordinate 6,920, forward strand.
GGCTGGAAAAAACTGGATTCGGACTCTGCCTGACAAGGGCTTCTTCGTCATCCTGCGTTTGTACGGCCCGACCAAGGCGTTCTTCGATAAAGCCTGGAAACCTGGCGATTTRCAGAAACAGTAACGAGAGACACCGCCAGGCGATATGAGCACATCAGAGTGCTCATATCGCCGTGGGGTTGGTTTGACGGAACGATGTTTTACCGCCGGTCAGTGGCAGCAATGGGGGGTGGATTCAACCGGTCGATTCAACACTTATGGCGACGGTCCTGACTGTTTGTTTGCAGCTCTTTGCCCGAGGCTGTCACAGCCATTAGCTGCCATTCGTGACAGACCGCCATCGGCCGATTCTGTTGAAAAAGTAGCTCCCATGTCTGGGCTGCGGCAAAATTGCTGCATTGGCCGGCGGGGGATCACACAGCATGATGGGACAGTTATCGAGTGGGCAGGAGCGACTGTTTTACTCGTTCAACCTTGAAGATCACATCCCAGCCAATCACCTTCTGCGCAGCATTGATC
>NZ_JBFUBK010000173.1:0-7353 GCF_056405815.1 Pseudomonas sp. P1_F1_2
GCCTCGGTCAGCGCATCGGTCGTAAACCGGTATTGCTCGCGGCGCTGGGCATTTATGGGTTGGGAAACCTCGCACTGCCGCTGGGCCAAACACTTGAATCGTTTCTGTTTTTTCGGCTGCTTCAAGGCATTGGTGCCAGCGGGATTTCAGTCATGGCACGGGTGTTGATCCGCGACAGTTTCCGCGGCGATCTGTTGGCCAAGGCGTTGTCATGGATTTCGATTTCATTCGTGGTGGCGCTGGGAATCGGCCAGTACCTGGGGTCGGTGATTCAGGTGGCGCTGGGCTGGCCGGCGATTTTCTATCTGCTGGGTGGCGTGAGCCTGCTGATGGCGGCGGTCGTGGCGCGGGTCCCGTTTGCGGTTTTGACCGAGGGTAATGTGCAGTCGTCTGCTTGGCCGAGTTACAGGCGCATTCTGCGCGATCGTGCCTTCTTGCTGCCGGCCCTCACCGGCGGCCTCGGTTATGGGGTGATCGTCGCCTTCAACACTGCCGCGCCGTTGATTCTGCAAGGACCGTTCAACTGGTCGGCGGTGGAATACGGGCTGTTGGGCTGGCCGATCAGCGCGGCGTATTTTTTGGGGGCGTTGGGGGTCAATGCCTTGGTACTGCGCACTGGTCAGCGTCGACTGATGGAAGCCGGCGTGGGGCTGGTGCTGACCGGGAGTGCGGTGATGTTATTGGGCAGCATCGCCGGCACCTCCATTGCCCTGCTGTTCTGGTTGCCCTATTGCGTGGCGGTGTTCGGGCAGTCGCTGACCTACCCGATCAGCCTGTCGCTGGCCAACGACGGCTCACCGGTCGGCGGCGCTTATGCGATGGCGTTGAGCGGTTTCATTCATCAACTGATGGCCGCGTCCATTGGCGCGATTGCCAGCCTGATCGCCAGTGAACAGGCCTGGCCGTTGTCGTTGCTCTGCACCTTGCTGGCGTTGGGCGCGATGCTGTGTGTCATGCTCGCGCCCGGTCGCAAAACGGCCTAAAAGGCGCTACGGAAAATCTCCTCGATCTGGCTCTGATCCGCCGCCCGGGGATTGGTAAAACCGCAGGCGTCTTTCAGCGCATTGGTGGCAAGCATGGGGACGTCGTTGAGGTTGACGCCTAGCTCACGCAACCCGGCAGGGATTTCCACATCACTGGACAGTCGACGGATCGCTGCAATAGCCGATTGAGCACCCTCTTCAGGGCTCAAACCACGAATGTCGGCGCCCATCGCATGAGCCACCTCGGTCAGGCGTGGGGCGCAAACCTGAGCGTTGAAGCCCTGAACGTAGGGCAGCAGTACCGCGTTGCAGACTCCATGAGGCAAGTCATAGAACCCGCCCAGTTGGTGAGCCATGGCGTGGACATAACCCAGAGACGCGTTATTGAACGCCATGCCAGCGAGGAACTGCGCATAGGCCATGTTTTCCCGCGCAGCCATGTCACCGCCGTTGCGTACCGCCAGTCGCAGGTTGTTGCTGATCAACGTGATCGCCTTCAGGGCGCAGGCATCGGTGATCGGGTTGGCTGCGGTGGAGACGTACGCTTCGATGGCGTGGGTCAATGCATCCATACCGGTGGCTGCCGTCAGCCCCTGGGGCATGGCGACCATCAGCGCCGGGTCGTTGACCGACAGCAGCGGCGTGACGTTGCGGTCGACAATGGCCATTTTCACGTGGCGCGATTCGTCGGTGATGATGCAAAAACGTGTCATCTCGCTGGCGGTGCCGGCGGTGGTATTGATTGCGATCAGCGGCAGCTGTGGTTTGCTCGATTGATCGACACCTTCATAGTCGCGAATCTGCCCGCCGTTGGTCGCACATAACGCGATGCCCTTGGCGCAGTCGTGGGGCGAACCACCACCGACAGACACCACAAAATCACAGCGGTTTTCCTTCAACAAGCCCAGCCCGAGCTCGACGTTGGCCATGTTCGGGTTTGGTTTGGCGCCGTCGAAGATCACCGAGTCGATGTCCTGCATCGCCAGTTTTTCCGCAAGCATTTTCGCTACGCCGGCCTTGGCCAGCCCAACGTCGGTGACAATCAGCGCTTTACGAAAGCCGTACTTGCCAATGGCGTCCATGGCTTCGTCGAGGCAACCGGTGCCCATGATGTTCACGGAGGGAATGAAAAACGTGCTGCTCATGAGCAATTCTCCTGGCTGGGCCGAATCGGCGACGCCGATCCAGCGGTACGCCCACAGCTTCGACCCTTCGCTCACGCAGTAACTTGATCTGGCTCAAGTCATGGTCGTGATAAAGTCGCCGCCCATCCGACCTTTTGCTTTGAGACATTGACCGCAATGACCGATTTCCAGGATGTTGATGCCCAACTTGAAGACTGGAACGCCTTGCGCGCCACCGCCTCGTTCAGCGGTTTGCTGGTAGGCAACGGCGCCAGCCGCGCCGTGTGGGACGATTTTGGTTACGACTCGCTGTTCGAGAATGCACGCACCGTCGAAGAAAAACCGCTGAGCCAATCGGAGCTGAGCGTGTTCAAGGCGATGCAGACACGCAGTTTCGAGCAAGTGCTGAGCGCCCTGAAAACCACGAGCCGGGTCAACAAGGCGCTGGCCGTGAGTTCTGCCGCACCGCGCAATCGCTACTACGCGATCAAGGAAGCGCTGATCAACACCGTGCATGCGGTCCACATTCCGTGGCGACTGGTGGTGCCTTCGACCCTGGCGGCTATCAACCAGGAACTGGCCAGCTACCGGACGGTGTTCACCACCAACTATGACCTGCTCAACTACTGGGCCATCCAGCATCAACCGGGCGCGGTCAGCGACCTGTTCCAGGGCACCGAGCCGGGCTTTGACCTGAGCGCCACGGCGACCGATAAAACCCGTTTGCTGTACCTGCACGGCGGCCTGCATCTGGTGCGCAACCAGGACGGCACGGCGCGCAAACTGATGTCGACCGAGGGCACGCTGCTCGGCAGTTTTGCGATCAACAATACGATCAAGACCCTTGATGACGTGCCGCTGTTCGTCAACGAAGGGCCGGCGCAGGACAAGCTCAAGACCATTCGCAGCTCGGACTATTTGTCGTTTTGTTATGAGCAGTTATTGGGGCACGCAGAGGGGTTGTGCCTCTTCGGTCATGCCCTGGGCGAGCAGGACAGCCACATTGTTCATGCGTTGCGCCAAGCGCAGCCGAAGGTGGTGGCGATCTCGATCTACCCGCGCAGCAAGGCGTTTATTGAGCATCAGAAGCGCCATTACGCGAAGGTGTTTGAGGGGACTGGAAGTGAGCTGCGGTTCTTTGATTCTAAAACCCATGCCCTGGGCAGTCCGAAGCTGACGGTTCCGGTTGAGGTTTAGCGTTGACGGGCTCGACGCCTTTGTCGCAATGCCGCCCGGAACAAGCCCGCTCCCACAGAGGATGTGAACACCTCAGATCCAGTGTGAGAGCAGGTTGTTGTTTAGAGCACCGGTAACGTCTTGTCCTTGATCACCGTGGTCGGACCGTTGGCCTTCACGCTGGCGATGCCTTTTTCCTGCGCGGCCTCGGAGGAATAGGCTTCGCTGCTACCGATGATTTCGTGGTTGGCCGCCTTGAGGTTGAAGTAAGGATGGCCATCCTTGGTGGTCTTTTTCTCGTAGCGCTCATCCAGCGGGCTGTTTTTCTGCACCGAGGCAATGCCGTTTTCAGCAGCGCCACGGGTCGTGTAATGCTCGCTGCTCAGAATGGTTTCGGCATTGGCCGCTTTCAATACAAAGCGAAACTGGCCGCTGCTGGTTTTGCTCAATTCGTACCATCCAGACATGCTCTTTCTCCTTGGCAATTGAGAGGTTTGGCGCTTCAGAGTAAAGACCCGCCAGGGACATTTGTCGCCTGAACCGACCTCATTGTCGGGTCACCGTCCGAACCACCGACAACTCTGGCGCCACCCCCCTTCGTTGACTCAGATACCGCATGCAACTCACCCGCAAGAACGACGCAAAGTTCACCACTTCCCCCCGGTAATCCATCACTTCTTCGTACAGCTTGGCGATCAGTTGGTTGGTGCTCATGCCGTCGACCTCGGCGATCTCACTGAGGATGTCCCAGAACTGATTCTCCAGCCGCAGGGTCGTCACCACCCCGCAGATGCGCAGCGAGCGAGAGCGCGATTCGTAGAGGATCGGATCGGCCTTGACGTAGAGCTCGCACATGGACAATTCCCTCGTTACAGCGTGATTTTGGTGCCCAGCAAACCCAGGAAACCCGCGAGCCAGCTCGGGTGTGCCGGCCAGGCCGGGGCTGTGGCCAGATTGCCTTGAACGTGGCCCTGTGTCACCGGGATGTCGATGTACGTACCGCCGGCCAGACGCACTTCCGGAGCACAGGCCGGGTAGGCGCTGCATTCGCGACCTTCGAGTACGCCAGCTGCGGCCAGCAATTGCGCGCCGTGACAAACGGCGGCAATCGGCTTGCCGGCCTTGTCGAACGCTCGCACCAGGCCCAGGACGTTTTCGTTCAAGCGCAGGTACTCCGGCGCACGACCACCCGGTATCAGCAGCGCGTCGTAGTCCGCTTCAGCGACCTTGGCGAAATCGAAGTTCAGGGCAAACAGGTGGCCGGGCTTTTCGCTGTACGTCTGGTCGCCTTCGAAATCGTGGATGGCCGTGCGCACAGTCTGGCCGGCGATTTTGTCCGGACAGACGGCGTGCACGGTATGACCGACCATCAGCAGTGCCTGGAATGGCACCATTACTTCGTAGTCTTCGACGTAGTCGCCGACCAGCATCAGGATTTTTTTAGCCGCCATGGGGAGAACTCCTCTGGGAAATGCTTGGGAGTATTCAAGGTAGTCCCTATCCGGCAGGTCGGGTAATAACCAGCTACTACCTGACGGATCGCGTCATCGTTCATCGCGGGCAAGCCATGCTCCCACAGTTGACCGAGTCTCCCTTTGGAATGCGGTCAACTGTGGGAGCATGGCTTGCCCGCGATAACGTCCTCAAACTGTACGGATAACTCTGCGCCTAGCTGTAACAGCGCAGCCGGCGCGGTTTGTGGCTAGATGAAGACTCTTCCCGCCACCCTCGATTCTGGTTGCCATCATGTCCTCGCGCGAAAACACCGGCATGGCCCTCGGCCTGCTCGGCGTTGTGATCTTCAGCCTCACCCTGCCCTTCACACGCATCGTCGTGCAGGAACTGCATCCGCTGCTCAACGGCCTGGGCCGGGCGCTGTTTGCGGCGGTGCCGGCGGCGTTGTTGTTGCTGTGGCGGCGGGAGAAATGGCCAACCTGGAAGCAGGTCAAAGGCCTGACGCTGGTGATCGCCGGGGTCATTCTCGGTTTTCCGGTGTTGTCGGCGTGGGCCATGCAAACCTTGCCGGCGTCCCACGGGGCATTGGTCAACGGCCTGCAACCGCTGTGCGTGGCGCTGTACGCCGCGTGGTTGTCCCACGAACGACCGTCGAAAGCCTTCTGGGCCTGCGCCGCACTGGGCAGTGCGTTGGTGCTGGGTTATGCGTTGATCAGCGGCGYCGGCAGCATTCAGGCCGGTGATTTGCTGATGCTCGGGGCGATTGCCGTGGGTGGTTTGGGCTACGCCGAGGGCGGTCGGCTGGCCAAGGAGATGGGCGGCTGGCAGGTGATCTGCTGGGCGCTGGTGCTCTCGACGCCGCTGCTGATCGGGCCAGTGGTGTACCTGGCGTTGCAGCATCAGGGCGAGATTTCGGCCAAGACCTGGTGGGCGTTTGGTTACGTCTCGCTGTTCTCGCAGTTCATCGGTTTCTTTGCCTGGTATGCCGGGCTGGCGATGGGCGGTATTGCCCGGGTCAGTCAGATCCAGCTGCTGCAGATCTTCTTCACCATCGCCTTCTCGGCACTGTTCTTCGGCGAGCACATCGAGCCGATCACCTGGCTGTTTGCCGCCGGGGTGATCGTGACGGTGATGTTGGGGCGCAAGACAGCAGTCAAACCGGCGCGTGTGGCCACCGCGTAATCCCGTAGGAGCACAGCTTGCTGGCGATGGCGCCTTTGAAATCGCCATCGCCAGCAAGCTGTGCTCCTACAGGAGTGTCGTGTTTAGAGGAAGCCGTCAGACCGCAGCAGGGTCTCCAGGCAATGCTCGCTGATGTGGTAGAAATCCTTCAGCGCTTCAATCTTCACCAACAGCTGAGTCGGGTCCACCGGCTCGGCGCGTTTGACCGCCAGAATCATCTTGTTCTTGTTGGTGTGGTCCAGCGAGATGAACTCGAACACCTTGGTTTCGTAGCCGCAGGCTTCAAGGTACAGCGCACGCAGGCTGTCAGTGACCATTTCCGCCTGCTGACCCAAATGCAGGCCGTATTGCAGCATCGGCTTGAGTAATGCCGGGCTCTGGATTTGCAGGCGAATCTGTTTATGGCAGCACGGCGAGCACATGATGATCGACGCGCCGGAACGGATGCCAGTGTGAATCGCGTAGTCCGTGGCGATGTCGCAGGCATGCAGCGCGATCATCACGTCCAGCTCGCTCGGCGCCACGCTGCGCACGTCACCGCACTTGAACGCCAACCCTGGATGCTCAAGCTTCGCAGCCGCGGCGTTGCACAGGTTGACCATTTCTTCGCGCAGTTCGACGCCCGTCACCACACCTTCGGCGTTCAAGGTGTTGCGCAGGTAGTCATGGATGGCGAACGTCAGGTAACCCTTGCCCGAACCGAAATCCGCCACTTGCACCGGCTTGTCCAGCGCCAGCGGCGAGGTGGTCAGTGCATGGCTGAAGACTTCGATGAACTTGTTGATCTGCTTCCACTTGCGCGACATCGCCGGGATCAGCTCGTGCTTGCTGTTGGTCACGCCAAGGTCGGCGAGGAACGGACGGCTGAGGTCGAGGAAGCGGTTTTTCTCGCGGTTGTGCTCGGCGGACGGTACTTCACGTAATTGCTGAGGTTTGCTCTTGAACAGCGAAGACTTGCCCTTTTTGCTGTATTCGAGCTGGGCTTCGTCCGTCAACGACAACAAATGCGCATTTTTGAACGAGGCCGGCAGCAAAGCGGCAATGGTCGCGACGCCTTCGGCCAGCGCCAGGTTTTTGGTGATATCGCGGGTTTTATAGCGGTAGACGAAGGACAGGCAAGGCTGATCCTTGACCGTGGTTTGCTTGATGATCAGCCGCTGCAAGTCCGCTTCGGTGCCGACGTACTTGGCCAATACCAGTTTGATGAATGCGTTGGCGTCGAGGCTGGTTTGCAGCAGGTCGATGAACTGGGCGTGGTGATCCGGCGCGAGGCTGGCGGGAGTGGCGGTGACGGACATGTAAAAACGGCCTCGGACGGGGCGAATCGGGGAATGGCGGGTATTTTAGGGGGGATGTGGATGCAGGGCACGGGTAATTTCCCGAACGGTGCGATCTGTAGCAGCTGGCGAAGCCTGCGTCGGCCGGTCCGCGCT
>NZ_JBFUBK010000174.1:0-7234 GCF_056405815.1 Pseudomonas sp. P1_F1_2
TTCACCTACACCATCACCGATGCTGACGGCGATACCAGCACCGCCAACCTGGTGCTGAACATCCACAACAACGACGATCCGGTGACCATCAGTGGGCTGGATGTTTACGGCGGCGAGCTCACCGTCTACGAGAAAAACCTCAGCGACGGCAGCAACCCGAACACTCCGGCGCTGACTCAAAACGGCACCTTCACCATCACCGCCCTCGACGGCGTTCAAACCCTCGATATTGGCGGTCTGCATGTGGTGGTTGGTGGCGTGGCCGCCGGTTTCCCACAATCGATCGTCACCCCGTTGGGCAGCACGCTGACCATCACCGGGTTCGACGCCACCACCGGCGTGGTCAGTTACAGCTACACCCTGGTCGATAACGAAGCGCACCCAACCGCTAACGGCGCCAATACGCTGTCCGAGCAGTTCGCCGTCACCGTGGTCGATGACAACGGCACCACTGCCAATGCGAACCTCGATGTCAACATCGTCGACGATTTGCCAAAAGGCGTGAACGACAGCAACGCCGGCACGGCCTCGGAAACCCTGCTGACCCTCAACGGCAATGTGCTCACCAACGACGTGCAGGGCGCCGACCGCGTACCGACCGGTCCCAACGCTGGCCCGATCACTGCCGGCACCTTCACCGGCACTTATGGCACCTTGGTGCTCAACGCCAACGGCACGTACACCTACACCCTGAACACCAGCGATGCCGACTTCAAAGCGCTGCACGGCAATGGCAATGGCACGGAAACCTTCACCTACACCATCACCGATTCTGACGGCGATACCAGCACCRCCAATCTGGTGTTGAACATCCACAACAACGACGATCCGGTGACCATCAGTGGGCTGGATGTTTACGGCGGCGAACTCACCGTCTACGAAAAAAACCTCAGTGACGGCAGCAACCCGAATACCCCGGCGCTGACCCAAAACGGCACTTTCACTATCACTGCCCTCGACGGCGTGCAGACGCTGGATATCGGCGGTCTGCATGTGGTCGTCGGTGGTGTCGCCGCCGGTTTCCCACAATCGATCGTCACCCCGTTGGGCAGCACGCTGACCATCACCGGGTTTGACGCCACCACTGGCGTGGTCAGTTACAGCTACACCCTGGTCGACAACGAAGCGCACCCAACCGCTAACGGCGCCAACACGCTCTCCGAGCAGTTCGCCGTCACCGTGGTCGATGACAACGGCACCACCGCCAACGCCAACCTCGACGTCAATATCGTCGATGACCTGCCGAAAGGCGTGGATGACAGCAACGCCGGCACGGCCTCGGAAACGCTGCTGACCCTCAACGGCAATGTGCTGACCAATGACGTACAGGGCGCCGACCGCGTGCCGACTGGCCCCAACGCCGGCCCGATCACCGCCGGCACCTTCACTGGGACTTACGGCACCCTGGTGCTCAACGCCAACGGCACCTACACCTACACCCTGAACACCAGCGATGCCGACTTCAAAGCGCTGCACGGCAATGGCAACGGCACCGAGAACTTCACCTACACCATCACCGATGCTGACGGCGATACCAGCACCGCCAACCTGGTGCTGAACATCCACAACAACGACGATCCGGTGACCATCAGTGGGCTGGATGTTTACGGCGGCGAGCTCACCGTCTACGAGAAAAACCTCAGCGACGGCAGCAACCCGAACACTCCGGCGCTGACTCAAAACGGCACCTTCACCGTGACTGCGCTCGATGGTCTGCAAACCCTCGACGTCGGCGGTATTCATGTGGTGGTCGGTGGTGTCGCCGCCGGTTTCCCACAATCGATCGTCACGCCGTTGGGCAGTACGCTGACCATCACTGGCTACAACCCGACGACAGGCGTGGTCAGCTACAGCTACACCCTGGTCGACAACGAAGCGCACCCAAACGCCAACGGCGCCAACAGCCTCACCGAGAACTTCAACGTAGTGGCCACGGACGGCGACGGCAGCACTGCGTCGGGTCAGATCAACGTCAACATTGTCGATGACTTGCCTACCGCAGCCCCGAACACCGCCAACGCGGCCGAAGGTTCAACGGTCAACATCAGCGTCCTGGGCAACGATGTCCTCGGCGCCGATGGTGCCGCAGCGGGTGGGGCGGTGGTGGGTGTACGGGCCGGCGGCAACACAGGGACCCCGGCGAGCGGGGGAGTGGGCCTCAATATCAATGGCACCTACGGCTACCTGACCCTGGATGCGGCCGGTAACGCCGTGTACCACAGTAACCCGAACTCAGTGGGTGAAGCAGGTGCCACTGACACGTTCACCTACACCATTCGCGATTCCGATGGCGACGAAAGCACCACCACCATCACCATCAATATCACCGACACGAGCCTCAAAGCGGTGATTGACCAGGACGTGACGGTCTACGAAAAAGCCCTCGACCTGAACCAGGACGGTCAGGACCTGGCGGCGGGCACTGTCACCGGCAGCGACCCGGGCAACACCGGGGAAACCGCCGCCGGTACGCTGGTCGGTTCGGTCACCGGCGGCATCGGCGGGCTCACCTACAGCCTGGTCGGCAGCGCCACTGGCTCGTACGGGCAGATCCTGCTCAACGCCAACGGCACTTACACCTATACGCTCACCTCGGCGCCCAAAACCTCGCCGAACGCCAATGACGGGCCAAACACCCTGAGCGAAAGCTTCACCTACAAAGCCACCGATGCCGCGGGCAACAGCGTCACCAGCACCATCATCGTCAACATTGTCGATGACGTGCCCAAAGCGGTGGCCTCGGATCGCTCTGTGGCAGCGGTGGAGATCGACTCCAACATTCTGATCGTGCTCGACATCTCCGGCAGTATGGCCGACGACTCCGGCGTGCCGGGCCTGTCGCGGCTGGAGTTGGCCAAGCAGGCCATCAGCGCCTTGCTCGACAAATACGATGACCTGGGCGATGTGAAAGTGCAGCTTGTCACCTTCAGCAGCACCGCCTCTGACAGGACGTCGGTGTGGGTCGACGTGGCAACCGCCAAGACACTGCTTGCCGGGCTGTCCGCGGGCGGTGGCACCAACTACGATGCTGCCGTGGCAATGCTTCAGACAGCGTTCAATACGTCCGGCAAACTGACCGGTGCGCAGAACGTCGGGTACTTCTTCTCGGATGGCAAACCGACCACCGGCCAGGACATCGGTGCGTCGGACGAGGCAACGTTGAAAGCCTTCCTCGACGCCAACGGCATCAAGAACTATGCGATCGGCCTGGGCAGCGGCGTGAGCAACGCCAACCTCAACCCGATCGCCTATGACGGCAGCACCCACACCGACAACAACGCGGTGGTGGTAACCGACCTCAACCAACTCAACTCGGTGCTTTCGGGCACAGTGGTCGGCGCGCCGGTCACCGGTACGCTGCTGGAGGGCGGCACATTCGGCGCTGATGGCGGCTTCATCAAAACCCTTACGGTTGACGGCACCACGTACACCTTCGACCCTAAAGGCAACACCAACCAGGGTTCGCTGACCTTCAGTGGCGGCGTCAACCACGGCACGTTCAACACGGTGAACAACAGCATCAGTATCGCCACCAACAATGGCGGCACGCTGGTGGTTAACCTCGACACCGGTGAATACACCTACACCTCGCAAAAATTCACGTCGGTGGTGATCACCGAAAACATCGGCTTCACCGTCAGCGACAACGACGGCGACCTGGCCAGCTCCACGCTGACGGTCAAAGTCATTCCGAACGCGGCACCGGTGGCCGTCGATGACCACATCATCACCAACGTGATGTCGGGCAATATCGTGGTGCCGGGCGAGTTGCTGCTGGCCAACGACACCGATGCCGACAAGGATCCGCTGACCGCATCGCCCACCAACTTCGCTACCGGTTGGGTGGCCAAGGGCGCGGACTTCACCGGCACCGGCGCGATCAATTTCAAAGGCACCAATGACACCGCTGCCAACCAGAACCTGGCCGACGTGCGCAATGCCTTTGCGGGCAACACTGCGGCGATGACGGCATTGCTGGTGGTCAGCGGTTATCTGGGGCAGGTGACTGGCAACAACGCCAACGATGAAGACCTCATCACCGTGAAGCTGAAAGCGGGTGAAACCCTCAATCTGGATCACAACCTGGCGGCCGGGCACATCACCATGGAGTACTCCCTCAATGGCGGCGCCTTCATCAGCATCGGGGACGGAGAGACGATCACCGCCTCGGCGGATGGGACCTACCGGATCCACATCACCAACATCGAAAACACCAGTGGCGGCAACGCCAAAGGAGACGAAAACTACCAGTTGACCATGTCCGTCAACTACGCCGGCGCCCATGACAGCACACCGGACGCCCACGGCACCTACACCGCCAGCGACAACCACGGCGGCAGCGACACCGCGGCCGTGACCATCACCTACCAGGACGGCCACACCCTCACCGGCACCGCGGGCGACGACGTCATGGTGGCGGGCACCGGCAACAACATCATCAACGCTGGCGACGGCAACGACGTGCTCACCGCTGGCACCGGCAACAACGAACTGCATGGCGGCGCTGGCAATGACTTGCTGTTCAGCGGCACGGGCAATGACCTGCTCGACGGCGGCACGGGTATTGATACCGTGAATTACACCCACGCCACTGCCGGGGTCACGGTTGACCTGAGCTTGCTCACCCCGCAAAACACAGGAGGCGCTGGCACCGACACCCTCACCGGCATCGAAAACCTGGTCGGCTCCAATTTCAATGATGCCCTCACGGGTGACAACAACAGCAACGTCATCAACGGCGGGTTGGGCGACGACATCCTCAAGGGTGGCGGTGGTGACGACTTCATGATTGGCGGGTTGGGTAACAACACCCTCACGGGCGGGGCAGGGGCCGACACCTTCCAGTGGCTCAAAGGCAACAGCGGCCACGACGTCGTCACCGACTTCACCCCAGGCACCGACAAACTCGACTTGTCGCAACTGCTGCAAGGTGAAAACAGCACCACGGCCTCGCTGGATGACTACCTGCATTTCAAAGTGGTCGGCAGCGGCGCCTCGGTCATCACCAGCATTGATGTCAGCGCCATGGCCGGCGCCACACCGAACCAGACCATCGACCTGGCAGGCGTCGACCTCGCMAGCCACTACGGTGTCACGCCGGGGGCGGGCGGTGTGGTGGCCGGGGGGCATGACACGGCGACCATCATCACCGGCATGCTCAACGACCATTCGTTGAAGGTGGACACCGTGTGACCTGACGTCTGAAACGACAAAACCCGCCATTCCTGGGTAAGGAATGGCGGGTTTTTTGTTGTCCGTTCGGTACAGAGACTTCGTTAGTCTTGCGGGTCGACGTTATCCAGCATCCGGTTCACTGCCAGTTCACCCAGCATTACGGACTGCTGAATGCCGAGCAGGGTGTGGCGCTGCGGGCCGTTCAGTTGCCCGGCGAAATCGCTCAGCATGACGCTGGCGGACGCCAATGACTCACAGGCGTTGACCAGCAAGGTTTCGTCATCGGTCTCGGGAGCAATGAAGAAAATGGTGCTGGGCTTGCGCGGCGTGTCTTTGGGAATGACCGGTTTGAGGTAGTAATCGAGGGCGCGGTCGACGGCGTTGTTGAGCTTTTTGGAATCGGTGGATTCGTAGGGGGAAACGTCGTCGGTTTCGGGTGGGTTGGGTGTGATTTTGAACATGGTGAAACTCCTACAGAAAATGGAGCCACCAATACTTGTCGCTAAACAAGTGAGGGTGGCGGCTGCACGCAGGTTAGCGAACCGGGTGTAGGCGCCCGGCAGATCCAAAGATCTCCCGCGCACAGCCGCCATGACAACAATCGCAAACATGAACTGTCTGCAAGAGTGTTTGGAGCGCTGTTGCGCCTACAAAGGTTCGGGTCGCTAAACCCGATCGCTGATTCGTCAGCGACCGGGAAACAATAGAGCCCGGCCCTTAGGCGCACAAGCCGGCGGATTCTGGCGCAGTCGTAGGCAGCGGCGCAAGGATGTGTAGCCTGAGAGAGTGTCTGGAGGTGTCTTTTAAACACTGGTATTTAATGTTGTCTCAGGTCACGGAGCGGGTGCAGGACGGATAAATAAATACGTCCCCTTTGTCGTTGCCAACGCCAGATTCACCGCAACGTCTAACGGATACAGACTGCAAAAATGTTCCATCCATGATTACCAGTCTCTACGTACCAACCAGAAAAATCTCTTATCAATACAGCTTTCTGCGTAAAAATGGGGGCTGCGCACCAGTAAAAGCCAAAATCGTCGGGGTCGTCGTCGTATATAGTGGTACTAAATTTATCCAGCACCCGGAGATGCTGAATGCGGTCAATGGGACTAGCACCTGATACGGATTGAAACCAGGTTGCGACTCCACTGATCTGCATATACGTGGCACTGCGATACAGTCTCTTGACATTTGTAACCGTCACATCAAATGAAGCGGATTGGCCGGTTGTATCGCTGACTGTGATTTTAGTCGAGCCGTTCTCCAGGCTACGAACTACTCCATTGCCATCAACCGAGGCAATTTGAGCATCAGATGATGTGTAAGTGAAGGGAGGAGCGCCACCCGAAGCTGCCCGATTTGCAGTGGTACCAACGGGGTCTATTCCTGAGAGAACCCAGGGCAGGCCTGAGTCTTTGATTGAGAAGTTCAGCCCGGATAGCGCGAGTGGAGAAGTATCAACAATTAGCCCGGACGCCACAGTCAAGGTACGCACATTCGAATAGGTTGGTGCGCTGTGATAAAGCGATAGCGCGTACAAACGGCGTTCCCCCACCTCTACGGTGATGCTGCGCTCCCAGATGCCTGTCGTTGGATCGGCCGTGGCTATTCCCTTGGACACCGCAGATGCATAGGTGCCCTCAAAAATCTCGACTTGCTGACCGTTGCTTGCCTGACCCCTGAGCTTCAAGGTGATGCTGGTCGTGGCTCCCGCCTCTGGAATCTCCTTGCCGCTATCGTCTTGCACGTTGGTGAGCGTCGGGACTATCACAGCGACAACGGTAAGGGTGCGCTCCGCCGAAACCTGGCCCGAGCCGTAAAGCGCCTTCGCGGTAAAACGGTGCGCCGCCACCGCCAGGCCGCTGACGGTCAGGGTCCAGATGCCCGTTGTCGGATCGGCGATGGGCTGATCTTTGGACACGGTGCCGTCGAGTACATCGACTTTCTGACCTTTACTGGCCGTACCGGTCAGCACCACGCTGGTCTCGACGGTGTTGCTGCCGTCGGCGATCTCGTCGTTACTGGGCGAGCCTTTCACCGTGGTAATGGTCGGGGCTAC
>NZ_JBFUBK010000175.1:0-7085 GCF_056405815.1 Pseudomonas sp. P1_F1_2
ACACATCGATACCGATTACCGTTGGCGAGGTAAGGATTGTCATGACGAATCCTCGGAGCTAGGGTTTAAGGGCTTGTCGGGGTTTACCCTTGCGCTGGCTTGCCTCTATCGTCGGTTTTACCGATGAATTCCTTATCGGCGCTTCGGGTAGAAGGGGCGGGACGAGAAGTCTCCCACGGTCCGTACTGGCTAGAGTCGGAATCGAGCTTTTAGTCCCGCCCACCCCTTCAAGTCTAAACATACAAGCGAGCTTGCTCGCGATTGCGGTCTCAAATTCACCACTGATGGTGACTGATACACCGCTATCGCGAGCAAGCTCGCTCCCACAGGGTTTGTGCAGATCTGCAATTTCGTGGTGTGTTGTTCCAATGATGGCCATTCAGTTTCAATTAAGTTCAGCTCGCTAAGGTGTCCGGTGCTGCAACACATAAAAACCCGGAGACACCCATGAACACCCAGACTGCCCTGTTCTGCGCCTCGATCATCGCCATGACCGCCAGCCTCGCCCACGCTCGCGACCTGGGCCCCGACGAAGCCCTGAGGCTGCGTGACGCTGGTACCATTGTGTCTTTCGAGAAGCTCAACGCCACGGCGCTGGCCAAACACCCCGGTTCGACCGTTACCCAGACCGAACTGGAAGACGCGTATGGCAAGTACATTTATCAGGTTGAGCTGCGCGACCCACAGGGCATCGAGTGGGAACTGGAATTAGACGCTGTCAGTGGGCAGGTTCTCAAGGATCATCAGGATACGTAATGAAGGTGTTTTCATTTTCACGCATGGCGCTGGTGCTTCTGGCGTTTTGTTCGGTGGCCCTGGCCCGCGACCTTGATCAGGACGAAGCCCTGCGCCTGCGTCAACAGGGTGTGATTCTGCCGCTGGAGCAACTGCTGCAGCAGGCACTGGATCGCTACCCCGGCTCGAAATTGCTGGAAGCCGAGCTTGAAGAAAAACACGACGTCTACATTTATGAAGTCGAACTGCTGACCGCCGAAGGTGTGGTCCGCGAACTGGACATCGACGCCACCACCGGGCGTTTACTCAAAGACAAGGAAGACTGATCGATGCGATTGCTGCTGGTGGAAGACCACGTGCCGCTGGCCGACGAATTACTCGCCGGCCTCATTCGCCAGGGTTACGCCGTGGACTGGCTGGCCGACGGTCGCGATGCGGTGTATCAGGGCAGCAGCGAGCCCTATGACCTGATTATTCTCGACCTCGGCCTGCCCGGTTTGCCGGGGCTTGAGGTGTTGGAGCAATGGCGCACCGGCGGCTTGTCGACGCCGGTGCTGATCCTCACCGCGCGCGGGTCCTGGGCCGAACGCATTGAAGGCCTCAAGGCCGGTGCCGACGATTACCTGACCAAGCCGTTCCACCCTGAAGAACTGCACCTGCGGGTCCAGGCGCTGCTGCGTCGCTCCCACGGTCAGGCCAATCAACCGACGCTCAAGGCCGCCGGGCTGCACCTGGACGAAGGCCGCCAGTGCGTGACTCGCGACGGTGCCGACATTCAGCTCACAGCCGCCGAGTTTCGCCTGCTGCGCTATTTCATGCTGCACCCCGAACAGATCCTCTCCAAAAGCCACCTCGCCGAACACCTCTACGACGGTGAAACCGAGCGCGACTCCAACGTGCTGGAAGTTCACGTCAACCACCTGCGGCGCAAGCTGGGGCGCAGTGTGATCGAAACCCGTCGCGGTCAGGGTTACGTGTTCGGCGGGGCGGCTCAGTGAAGTCGATTCAGCGCAGCTTGAGCCTGGGCCTGATCAGCGTCATGGTCGTTGTCGGCCTGGTGCTGGCTCAAACCAGTTTGTGGTTGTTCGAAATGGGCTTGCAGCGTTACCTCGAAGCGGGGCTGCGCAATGACAGTGAAAACCTGCTGTTGGCGCTGGTACGCGGGCCGCAAGGGTTGCAACTGGAGGAGCGGCACCTGTCGCCAGCCTACCAACGACCGTTTTCCGGGCACTACTTTCGCATCGATTTCGACGATACCCACTGGCGCTCCCGTTCGCTGTGGGATCAGGAACTGCCCAGGCTTGAACATCCGGGCATGCACAGCAACTTGCAGCTGGGGCCCGAAGGCCAGCAGTTGCTCGTGTTGCGGTCAGACTATCGGCGCCTTGGCCAATCGATTTCCATCAGCGTCGCTCAGGACTACACCCCGGTGCGCGAGAGTTTCAAGCGCATGCAGCAGGTGGGGCTTGGCCTGGGATTGGCCGGGCTGCTGCTGATTTTGCTGCTGCAACGCTTCACTGTGCGCCGCGCCTTGCGTCCCCTGGAACAGGCCCGCGAACAGATCGCCCAGTTGCAGCAGGGCCAGCGCTCGCAACTGGATGATCAGGTGCCGGTGGAGTTGGAGCCGCTGGTGGCGCAAATCAACCATTTGCTCGCGCACACCGAAGACAGCCTCAAGCGTTCGCGCAACGCCTTGGGCAACCTCGGTCACGCCTTGAAAACCCCGCTGGCGGTGTTGTTGAGCCTGGCGTCCAGCGACAAACTCGACGCTCATCCAGCGTTGCGCAAGCTCCTCAAGGAGCAGTTGGAACAGATGCAGCAACGCCTAAATCGCGAACTCAACCGCGCCCGATTGGCTGGCGACGCGCTGCCGGGGGCATTGTTTGATTGCGATGAAGAACTCCCGGGGTTGTTGGCGACACTGAACATGATTCATGGCGAGCACCTGGCGCTCAGCTACCGCGCGCCGACGGGTTTGCAGCTGCCGCGGGATCGTGAGGACCTGCTCGAACTGCTCGGTAACCTGCTGGACAACGCCTGTAAATGGGCGGATGCCGAGGTTCGCTTGAGTGTGGCCGAGACGCCGGGAGGGTTTGAACTGAGCGTCGAAGATGACGGGCCGGGGATTCCCGAAGACCAGCGCGAGCAGGWGCTCAATCGCGGCACGCGACTGGATGAACAAACGGATGGCCACGGGTTGGGGCTGGGGATTGTGCGCGACATCGTCGACACGTGGGGCGGGGTGATGCGATTGGAGGAGAGCGAGTGGGGCGGGTTGAAAGTGGTGATCGAGTTACCTCGGCACTGATCGTTCCCACGCTCCGCGACGTTGATCGTTCCCACGCTCTGCGTGGGAATGCATCCCGTGACGCTCTGCGTCACATCCCACAGCGGAACGCGGAGCGTCCCAGGCGGCATTCCCACGCAGAGCGTGGGAACGATCATGAGGGGCGGATCTCAGACGCGGAACTGATCCATCAAGCTCTGCTGCTGATTCGCCAGGCTGTTCAGCGATTGGCTCACCCGTGCCGATTCGTTGGCCTGCCCCGACAACGATTCCGTCACGTCCCGAATGGTCGCCACGTTGTTGTTGATCTCCTCGGCCACCGCGCTCTGCTCTTCCGCTGCCGACGCAATCTGCAGGTTCATGTCGCTGATCACCGTCACCGCATCACCAATCTGGCGCAGCGCGGTCACCGCCTGGCTGACTTGATCGACACTGCCCTGGGCCTGGCGATGGCTGTTGTTCATCGAACCGACCACGTCCTGGGTGCCGCTCTGCAATTGCTCGATCACCAGGCGGGTTTCTTCGACCGACTCTTGCGTGCGTCGCGCCAGGTTGCGCACTTCATCGGCGACCACGGCAAAACCGCGCCCGGCTTCACCCGCACGGGCAGCTTCGATGGCGGCATTGAGGGCCAGCAGGTTGGTCTGCTCGGCAATCGCGCGAATCACTTCCAGTACCGAACCGATTTTCTCGCTGTTCGCCGCCAGACCCTCGACTTGCACCATGGCGGCGCTCATGTCGGCGGCCAGACGGTCGATGCTGGTGGTGGTCTGGTCGATCACGGTCAACCCGCGACGGGTCGCCTGGTCCGCATCTTTGGCGGCTTGTGCCGCTTGCGCGGCGCTGCGGGCAACGTCCTGGGCGGTGGCRCTCATTTCGTGGGACGCGGTGGCGACCTGATCGACCTGGCGGTATTGCTGCTCCATGCCGGCGCTGGTCTGGGTGGCAATGGCCGATGATTGGTCTGCGGTGCTGCGTGCGTCCTGCACCGAGCGTTTTACCTCGGCAATGATCGGTTGCAGCTTGTCGAGAAAACGGTTGAACCAGCCGGCCAACTGGCCCAACTCATCCTTTTTGTCGTAGGCCAGGCGCCGGGTCAGGTCACCTTCGCCGCTGGCGATGTCTTCGAGCATGTGCGCCACGCCGAGGATCGGATTGGTCACGCTGCGGGCCATCAGCCACACCAGCATCAGGCCAATCAACGCGGCCAGCACGCCGAGGCTGAGCTCAATCAGGGTGCCGGAGGTGTTGCTTTCATCGAGTTGTTTTTTCAGCGCTTCGGCTCGGCCGACCAGGACTTTTTCCGGCACGTCCAGCAGCACGCCCCAGGATTTACCCCCGGGAATCGGCTGGAATGGCGACAACACTTTCAACTGATGATCGTTGTGCAGGCTTTCGGTTTTGCTGCTGCTGGCAAGCATGCGAATCAGCTCGGCACCATTGGCTTTGTCCACGGTGTCCAGGCGCTGGCTGAGTTTGCTGGCGTCGGCGCTGTAGCCGGCGAGCAAACCGACCGGGCTGAGGATGCTGACATTGGTCTGGCCATCGTAGAGCTTTTTGCTCGCGCCCTGACTCATGGCTTGCAGGCTGTTGAGGTTGATGTCCACCGACAGCGAGGCGATGACCTTGCCGTTGACCATCAACGGGAAAACGATGCTGGTCATCAGCACGTTCTGGCCGTCGATCACGTAGAAGTACGGTTCGATCACGCACGGTTTGAGCGAGGTGCGCGGGCAGGTGAACCAGGCGTTGGCCGGTTCGCCGCTGGGGCCGGTGCTGGTGTCGGCCATGTCACTTTCCGGCAATGCCATGGAGGTGACCTTGCCCGGTGTCGGTTGCGACCAGTACAGGGCAAAACGGCCCTTGTCGTTGCTGCCCAGTTCCGCCTGACCGGTGAACAGTTCGTCCTTGCCGTCCAGTGCGTTGGCTTCGAACACCAGCGACAGGCCGAGCAGTTCCGGGTTGGCTTGCAGCGCCGACTTGACCTGGCGAGTCAGGTCTTCCCGCAGGTCGAAGGCGTCCAGAAAACGCTTTTCTGCCTGATCGCGCAGGAACAACACCTGACGCGAGAAGCCGTGGCCATATTGATAGGCATCCATGAACTGCTGACGAATCAGCAGCGCCTGGTTTTCACCCTGGGATTCGATCCGTGCCTGGGCGGCTTCGGTGAGCATCTCCATGCTTGAGGCTTTCACCATCTCGGAGCTGTGCTCCATGCGATACAGCGAAAGACCCACCAACAGGGTCACGATGCCGGCCAGGCAGAGCCCGGCCAACAGGGTGATTTTCCATTGAATGGAAAGTTGTCTTAGCGACATGGAGACGTCCTTTATTCGATAAATATCTGAGACTTTGCACTGTAGCGGCCGTGATTTGGCTTTCTTTATCCATGCGCTCAAATAAGAAACGAAACAAAACTTGTAGCAGCTGGCGAAGCCTGCGTCGGCCGGTCCGCGCTCGGGCGTAGCAGCCGTAAACCCTGTGATCTCGGTTCATTTGATTCACCGCGCTGCCTGATTTCACGACTGCTGCGCCCGAGCGCGGACCGGCCGACGCAGCCTTCGGCAGCTGCTACAGGGACGGTGTTCACTTTGACAAGGCGCCGGTGCTGCGGCACAGTGCGCGCCCTCTAATAAAACCCATTCTTAACTTCGCTGGCGGCTCTTCGCAGACTGCCGGCTGAGCTCATTTCGCTTGCCCAGAGGTAACGATGATTAATGCTGTAATTGCCGCGGTCGGCATCATGCTGATCCTCAGTCTGTCGCGCGTGCACGTGGTCATCGCGCTGATCGTCGGCGCGCTGGTGGGTGGTTTGACCGGCGGCCTGGGCATCGACGCCACGCTCAAAGCCTTTAATAGTGGCCTCGGTGGCGGCGCAACAGTAGCGTTGTCGTATGCCTTGCTCGGTGCGTTCGCGGTGGCGATTGCCAAGTCCGGCATGGCCCATGCCCTGGCGGACAAGGCCCTGGCGATGGTTGATCGCCAGCACGCCAGCGGTGGGGGGCAAGTCAAGTGGCTGCTGATCGGTTTGCTGTGGGTGGTGGCCATCGCCTCGCAAAACATTCTGCCGATACATATCGCGTTTATCCCGTTGCTGGTGCCGCCGCTTTTATATGTGCTGACCAAGCTGCAACTGGATCGCCGGTTGATTGCCTGCGTCATGACCTTCGGTTTGATCACCCCGTACATGTTCCTGCCGGTGGGCTTCGGCAACATCTTCCTCAACGAGATTCTGCTGGCCAACGTCGCCCGCAGCGGCGTGGACATCAGCGGCATCAACGTCACCCACGCCATGGGTATTCCGGCACTGGGCATGGTGTTCGGCCTGGCGGTGGCGTTTTTCAGCTATCGCAAGAAACGCGTCTACGACCTGGAGAAAATCGAGCAAGTCGAACAGGTCGCGGTGCAATACAACCCGCTGAGCCTGATGGTCGCGGGCGTCGCCATCGTGGCGGCCTTCATTATTCAGTTGCTGCTGGACTCGATGATCATCGGCGCGCTGGCCGGGTTCCTGATTTTCTCGGTGTCGGGCATTGTGAAATGGCGTGAAACCGACGACCTGTTCACCGAAGGCATGAAGATGATGGCGATGATCGGCTTCATCATGATCGCCGCGTCCGGGTTCGCCGAAGTAATGAAAGCCACCGGTCAGGTGCAGACGCTGGTGGAATCGTCGGCCTCGTGGATCAACCACAGCAAAGGCATTGGCGCACTGTTGATGCTGTTGGTGGGGTTGCTGGTGACCATGGGCATTGGTTCGTCGTTCTCCACCGTGCCGATCCTGGCGGCGATTTTCGTGCCGTTGTGCGTGCAACTGGGTTTCAGCCCGTTGGCGATCGTGTGCATCGTCGGCACGGCCGGCGCCCTGGGTGATGCCGGTTCRCCGGCCTCCGACTCGACCCTGGGCCCGACCTCGGGTTTGAACATCGACGGCCAGCACCATCACATCTGGGACACCGTGGTCCCGACCTTCCTGCACTACAACCTGCCGCTGCTGGCGTTCGGCTGGGTGGCGGCGATGATTCTCTAACCTGGCCCACCCTGTAGGAGCACGGCTTGCCGG
>NZ_JBFUBK010000176.1:0-6794 GCF_056405815.1 Pseudomonas sp. P1_F1_2
TGAAAGGCGCGGACGACAGCAATCTGTCGGAGCGCGAGTTGGGCATGGCTTTCCCCGGCAAGACCGGCGAGCTGGTCAACCTGCGCGAAATCGAGCAGTTGGTCGATCAACTCAACCGCTTGCCCTCCAATCAGGCGCAAATGGAATTAGCGCCGGGCAAGAACGTCGGCGGCAGCGAAGTACTGGTCAAGAACACCCCGCAAAAGCCTTGGCGCGCCGGGTTGTCACGCAGCAACGACGGTCTGCAAAGCACCGGCGAGCAGCAGTGGGGCACGACGTTTGATTGGGACAGCCCGCTGGGCCTGGCCGACCAGTTGAATCTGCGCGGCGGTCACGATGCAGTGAGCGATCACCAGCACACCTCCAGCAACGCAATGCTCAATTACAGCCTGCCGTGGGGCTGGTGGAACTTCAGTTACACCTACAGCCAGAGTGACTATCGCTCATTGGCCCAAGCCAACGGCTTCAACTTCAAACAGACCGGCGACAGCGAAAACCATCAACTGCACGCCGAGCGGGTGATCCATCGCGATGCCGTGAGCAAAACCTCGCTCAGCACCGGTCTGTCGTACTTGCGCACCAACAACTTCATCGAAGACAGCAAGCTCAAGCTGAGCAGCAACCGCATCAGCGAAGCACAGTTCGGCATCAACCACGGTCGGCGAATCGGCAGTGCATTCGTCAACCTCGACCTCGGGATGCAAGAGGGGATCGGTGCATTCGACGCTCAGGGTAACGACCATCCAGGCCCTGGTGAACCCGACGCGCGCTACCGCAAATACACCGCGACCGCGAGCTACCTGCAGCCATTCAAGGTGTGGGGCGAGTCATTCAGCTTCAGCAGCCTTATGACCGGGCAGCACAGTGAAGACGTGCTGTTCAGCCCGCAGCGCACCAGCCTCGGCGGGCTGTCGTCGATTCGGGGTTACAAGGATCAATCCTTGTCCGGCGACAGCGGTGGTTACTGGCGTAACGACCTGCGCTGGAACCGTCCAGTCACCCTGGAATGGCTGCGTCCGGTGTTCGCTGAATACGGCACCAGCCTCGGTTACGACCAAGGCGTGATCACCCATGATCGATACAACGCCGATCAACACGGGCGCATGTCCAGCAACTCCATCGAGCTGTTTGCTCGCGGCCAGCACGTGGCGGCCAGCGTGACCTTTGCCCATTCCCTGGAACGTCCGGACACCCTGACCGAGCGCGAAGCGCCGATCTATTTCCGCATGGATTTCTTTCTCTAATTTCGCCTCATCGAGACCTTCGACATGGACGCCCGCCAATTCGCCTTCCTGAGCCGTCAGCCTTCTGCTGCTGTGAGAACCCGCGAGCACTTCTGGGGTATGCCCAAGCGCGGATTGGCGTTCCTGTTGGCGAACGTGATGTTCTGGCAACCGATGTGGGCGCAGGCCGACGGCATCGTCGTGGCCACGCCGGGCACCAGTCTCGGTCAGGCGGGCAATGGCGTGCCGATCGTCAACATTGCCACGCCCAACGGCACGGGGCTGTCGCATAACCAGTTCCACGATTACAACGTCGGCACCCAGGGCGTCATCCTCAACAACGTCGCCGCGCAAACCGGTGCGACGCAACTGGGCGGGATCATCGTCGGCAACCCGAACATGACCAACCGGGTCGCGGCGCAGACCATCCTCAACGAAGTGGTCGGCGGCAGCCCGAGCCAGTTGCGCGGTTACACCGAAGTCGCAGGGCAGTCGGCACGAGTGATCGTCGCCAACCCGTACGGCATCAGTTGCAACGGTTGCGGGTTCATCAACACCCCGCGGGTGACCCTCACCACCGGCAAACCGGTGCTGGATAACGGACGTCTGGATCGCTTTCAGGTGGATCAAGGCAGCGTCACCATCGACGGCGCCGGGCTGAACGCCAACAACGTCGACAGCTTCGAAATCATCACCCGCAGCGCAAAGATCAACGCCGAGATTCAGGCGAAAAACCTGACGATTGTGGCCGGCCGCAACGACGTCAACGCACAGACCCTCAACGCTACCGCGCGCGCCGATGATGGCAGCGCCAAACCACAACTGGCCATCGACAGTTCGGCGCTGGGCGGCATGTACGCCGGGGCGATCAAACTGGTAGGCACTGAAGCCGGGGTCGGGGTGAAACTGGCCGGGAACCTGGCGGCCAGTGGTGGTGACATTCAGATCGATGCCAATGGTCATCTGAGCCTGGCGCAGACCGCTGCCACTGGCGCGATCAACGTCAAAGCAGCGAGCCTCGACGCCCAGGGACCGGTCTATGCCGGCAGCGCCGTCAATGTGCAAACTCAGGGCAACCTGACGAACCAGCAAACCCTCGCAGCGCGGGACGGCATCGTCCTGAGTGCCGGCGGCCAACTGACCAACAACGGCATCATCGAGGCCGGGGTCAACGCGGATAACAGCCGCAACGCCACGGGTGATGTGAGCCTGACAGCGCAGAACCTCAACAACAGCGGCAAGAGTGTGGTTGCCAGTCGCAATCTGATCGTGAATACCGCGCAGACGCTGACTAACCAGGGCGGTACGCTGAGCGCCGGGCAAACCGCCAACATCACCGCCGGGACCCTGGATAACCAGAACCAGGGTCGGGTGTTGAGTAGCGGCAATCTCAATCTCGCGGCCAATCAGGTACTCAATGGCAATGGTCTGATTGCCAGTACCGGTAATCTCAATGCCACCCTTGGTCACCTGAACAATCGCGCTGGCGAACTCTCGAGCCTGGGCGCCGCGACGTTGCGCATGGCGACTCTGGATAACGTGGCAGGGTTGGTGAACGCCGGTCAGACCTTGAGCATCACCGCCACGGCGGCGGTGAACAATCAGGGCGGCAAACTGACCAGCCTCGACGCCCTGAGCCTTAACGCCGGCAAGGTCGATAACAGCAGCGGGGGGCGGATCGCCAGCAACAAAGCGCTGACCGCCAGTGTCGTCAGTCTCGATCAGCATGATGGTGGGCAACTCACCAGCGCTACGTCGTTGGCGCTGGATCTGAATCACGGCGAGCTGAACAACCAGAACGGTTTGATTAACGCCCCGTTGCTGGTGCTAAAAAACCTCGCGCAGGTGGACAACCGCAACGGCGAAATCTCCAGTGCCCAAGCGTTCACGCTGGCGGCCGACAGCCTCGACAACAGCAACGGCAAACTGCTCGGCAACCAGGCCGTGACCCTGCGCGTGCAGCAGTCCCTGACCAACGTTAAAGGCGTGATCGCGGCGGAAAGCGTCGATGTACAGGCCGGTAGCCTGAACAACAACGACGGCACCCTTACCAGCCGCACCAACCTCGATCTTCGGGTTACCGGCCAGCTCGATAATCAGGACAACGGGCTGATCAACGCTACTCAAAACCTGAACATCAACGCGGCGAGTTTGAACAATCAGAACGGCGGCTCGTTGCTCGGCAGCGCCATTACCATCGACTTCAGCGGCGCCATGGGCGATCTGAACAACGCCAACGGCCTGATCACCACTGCCGGGCAATTGAGCATCCGCAACCTGCGGGACTTGAACAACCGTGACGGTGAACTCTCCAGCAGCCAAAGCTACACGCTGAAGGGTCGCAACCTGGACAACAGCGACGGCAAACTCATCAGTCGCCAACAACTGGACCTTACTGCCGATGCCACCACTAACCTCAATGGTCTGATTTCCGGATGGCAAAGTCTGAGCCTTTTGGGCGGCAGCCTCGACAACCGCAATCATGGCACCTTGTCGAGCCGCGACGGTGACGTGCTGGTGGACCTTACCGGCGCTGTGCGTAACAGCAACGCTGGCGCTCTGGCCAGTAACGGCACGTTGAAGGTCACGGCGGCCAGCCTCGACAACAGCGACAACGGCATTCTTTCCAGTGCCGGTGCGCAAACTTTCGTCATTGCCGGAACACTGAATAACGCCCAAGGCGGTTTGATCGACAGCGGCGCCGCTTTGGATATTCAGGCTCAAACCCTGAGCAACGCCAATGCAACCATCAACGCCCAAAACGACATCAGTATCACCGGCACCCATCTGAACAACAGCGTCGGTACCTTGGCCGGCAAGGGCGCGATCACCCTCGATCTGCTCGGCACCCTGACCAATACCAACGGCAAACTGGTGAGCAACGGCCCACTGGTGATCAAGCGCGCGCAGCAAATCGACAACCAGGGTGGCCAGCTTGCAAGCCAGGGTTTGCTGAGCCTGTTGACCGGAGGCCTCGATAACCGCAATGGCGGCACTGTCGCGGCCAGTGATTCGTTGACCATTTCCGCCAGCGGCACCGTACAGAACAGCGCGGGCGGTCAGATCTTCAGCAGTGACGCAGGACTGACGCTCGACGCCGCCAGCTTCGATAACGCCAAAGGCATTGTGCAAAGCCAGGGCGATCTGACGGTGAAAACCGTCGGTGCCATCGATAACCAAAGCGGGCGCATCGTCGCCAAGGGCAGCAACCTCGACATCACCGCCGCCAGCCTCGACAGCCGTGGCGGTGTGCTCTCCAGCCTGCAAGGTGCGTTCAGTAGCCATATCACCGGCGTACTGCGTAACGGCTATGACCTGAACAATAACCGTCAGGGCGGGATCATTCAGGCCCAGAGCCTGGACCTCAAGGCGCTGGCCGGCCTCGACAACTATGGCGGGCGAGTCACCGCGCAAACCGGTGATGCCATCGTCGACACCGGCACCAACGGCAACTTCGACAACCGCAATGGCGGGCTGTTTGCGCTGGGGCGCGTCAGTGTCTCGGGCAAGGACTTTTACAACAACGGCGACACCGACAGCCAGGTCGGAGCAAAACAGATCGACCTCAGCCTGCGCGGCGCCTTGAACAACCGCAAAGGGATCATTGAAAGCACCAGCACCCTGAGCATCAGCGCCGGTGGTGTGGACAACCAGACCGGCCAGTTGCGCGCACTGGGCACTGCCGGCAAAACAGCATTCAGCATTGGTGGCGTGTTCGACAACAGTAGCGGCACAGTCGAAAGCGCCAACACTGATCTGAGCCTTGGCGCTGGAGGACTGCTCAACATCGGCGGCAACGTACTGCACGTCGGTACCGGTATTTTCGATATCGCGACAGGTCAACTCGGCAGTGCCGGCGGCACCTTCGTCACCCGTGGCAGCCTGACGCTCACCGCCGACGGCTGGACCAACAGCAGTGTGATCCAGGCCGATCGCCTGACCGTCAACGTCAACAGCCTCAATCAGACATCCGGCGGCCAGTTGTTGGCCGTCAGCCAGTTGACCGGCAATGGCGGCAGTTGGAACAACGATGGCTTGATCGCCAGCGATGGCAAACTCGATCTGACCCTGTGGGGCAACTACAGCGGCAATGGTCGCCTCAGCAGCCTCGGTGATCTGACGCTCAAAGCCAATCAACTGACCCTCAACGCGGCGACCAGCATCGCCGGTGGTGGCAACACCACGGTTAACATCAATGGCGAGTTGAATAACCAAGGCCGTTTGACCTCCAGCGGCGACCTGATCATCACCGCCGCCAACCTTAACAACTACGGCACGATCGGTTCCGGTAAAGACCTGACCCTCACCACCGGCGCGCTGCTCAACAGTCGCGGCCTGATTTCCAGCGGTGGCGATATGCGGCTGCTGCTGTCCAGCTTCACCAACGCCTATGGCCAGGTCTATGGCCTGAGCAACGTGCACATTGGCCGAGACCGCGACAGCGGCAAGGCCGACTTGCTGGACAACCGCTCCGGCGATATCTACAGCGCGCAGGACCTGATCATCAATGCCCTGACGGTGAACAACGTACGGGATATTCTGGAATACACCGCGCATGAGAAAAGTTCGGTGGTTATCACAGAGCTGGACTGCAACCTGATCCCGATTGCGGGGTGCGACTTCCGCAGCGGTTCGCGTCGTAACGGCCATTGGGAGATTGCCGAGACTGACCGCCTGAAGGTCTCTGACAGCAGCGAGGCTGCGAGTCTGACCAGCGGCGGCGAAATGACGATCAACGCTCAGGTGTTGAACAACACTAGCAGCACCATCGCGTCCACAGGCAACATCACTGTCACTGCCGACACAATCAATAACACCGGCCTGCAAGAGCAGGACATCATCACCAAGCGCACATTCTGGAACTACGTCGACCAAATCTTCGCCACGGTGCCCGCGGCGGCGGCCTTCAACGATAAAAACAGTCCGACACCCTCGGCCACTGTCGAGTCGGATCTGAGCTATTTCATCAGCCTGCTGGGCGGCGGCATGCTGACCGAAAGCACCACCACGGTAGCGGGTTCCGACAGTTCCTATGATGCGGTGATCCAGGCCGGCGGCAACATTTCCCTCAACGCGACGCAGACCATCGACAACAGCGTGGTGCGTCCTTATTACAGCTACGTCGCTGGCGGAAAGACCAACACTGAGACGGGTACCGGCAACGGCTTCTCCACGCCGGTGACTATCAACGCGCAACTGCCGCCGGATCTTGCCCAACAGCACGTCAACCCGGTGGATCTGCCCGGCTTCAGCCTACCCACCGGCCAGAACGGGATCTTCCGTCTGAGCCAGGAAGGCATCAGCGCCCCGACCTCGACCGGCCCGCAGAGCTGGACGCTGAGCGGCGGCAAAGTCACCGCCGGTGCATCGTCTACGCCGGTCACCATCAACCGCGTCCAGGGCCTGCCCAGCAACGCTGGCAAATCCCAGCCGCACAAATACCTGATCGAAACCAACCCGGTCCTCACCGACCTCAAGCAATTCATGAGCTCGGACTACCTGCTCCAAGGCTTGGGTTACAACCCTGATCAAAGCGCCAAGCGCCTGGGCGATGGCCTCTTCGAACAGAAA
>NZ_JBFUBK010000177.1:0-6621 GCF_056405815.1 Pseudomonas sp. P1_F1_2
GAGCAGCTCTTTCGGGATTTTCGGCAGCTCTCGCAACGCGGGTTTCTTCTTGGTTGGCATACATGCACCTCTTACTCATGTTATGCCCGAACACAAAATTTCTGACACCCCCCATGACGGAAAAAGCCATCGCCGCAACGCCTTGAAAACCTAAAGATCGCACCCTCCGGCAGCGCCTGCGTGGATGCGTGGTCCACGTAGGTGCTGCCGGAGGACGATCTTTAAAACTTGTCCAGCGTGCGCAACTTCTGCGGCAACCCCCACAACAGCAGCGCCACCGCGATCAACGCGCAGACACCGATGACATACAGGGCCGGTGTGGTGCTGCCGGTCAGGTCCTTGATCCGCCCGACCATCACCGGGCTGACGATGCCGCCGAACTGACCCAGGGTGTTGATCACCGCAATCCCGCCGGCGGCCCCTGCGCCAGCACCGGCCAGCAGTTTGGGTGGCAGGGTCCAGAAGCTCGGGATGGACGCGATAATGCCGGCACCGAGCAGGCCCAGTGCGACAATCAGAAAGGTCGTGTGGTTGGCGAAGATCCCGGCGCAGAAGAACCCCACCGCCCCCACCGCCACCAGCCCTGCGACAAACTTGCGCCGCTCGCCGGTCGAGTCAGACAACCGCCCGATCACCACCATGCTGATGGCGCCGCAGATGTAAGGAATGGCGGTCAGCAAACCGATCATCACCGGGCTCTCGGTGCCGGCACTGCGAATCAGTTGCGGGGCCCAGAAATTCAAGCCGTAGGACGCCACCTGGATCAGGAAGTAGATCAGCCCCAGCGTCAGGAAACCCGGAATTCGCAGCGCGGCGAGCAACGAGCCGCCACTCTTGTGCGGTTCATGCTGAGCGATGCGGCTGGCCAGCAGCGTCTTCTCGGACGGCGTCAGCCAATGGGCATCTTCGATGCGGTCCTTGAGCAATGTCAGCACCAGCAAGCCGAGGCCGATGCACGGCACGCCGCCGAGCAGGAACAGCCAGTGCCAGCCACGCATGTCAAGGAAGCCGTCGAGATGTTGCAGCACCAATCCGGAGAACGGCGCGCCGACCAGGCCGGCAAATGCCGACGATAGAAACAGCATCGACGTGATGCGTCCGCGATAGTGCTGCGGGAACCACAGCGTCAGGTAATACAGCACGCCCGGCGCAAACCCGGCTTCCATCGCGCCAATCACAAAGCGCAGCGCGTAGAACTGCCATTCGCTGTTGACGAAGACCATGGCCGCCGTGGCCAGGCCCCAGGACATCATGATCCGGGCGATCCAGCGCCGCGCGCCGACCTTGTACAGCATCATGTTGCTGGGCACTTCGAATATCACGTAACCGACCACGAACAACCCGGCGCCGAGGCCGTAAGCGGTGTCGCTCAGGCTCAGGTCGGTTTGCAACTGGAACTTGGCGAAGCTGATGTTGATGCGGTCGAAAAACGCGAACAGGTAGCAAACCATGATCAGCGGCATCAGGCGCCAGGCGACCTTGCTGACCAGGGCTTTTTCTTCGTCGTGGCTAACGGACGGGCTCACGCCCGCCTCCAGTACATTGAGGCTCATGATGATTCTCCAGGCGGACTTCCCGTGGGTGTCCGATTGTTTTTGTTGTCTGGTTGAGATGCTTTTTTGCAGGAGCCGAGCTTGCTCGCGATAGCGGTGGTTCAGTCGACATCAATGTTGGATGCGACTCTGTCATCGCGAGCAAGCTCGGCTCCTACAGGGATTAGGTGTGGTCAGGAAGGCACGGGATGCAGATCGCAATTGCGTCCGGCCTTGGCCAGTTGACCG
Source organism: Pseudomonas sp. P1_F1_2 (assembly GCF_056405815.1). Classification (NCBI taxonomy): domain Bacteria; kingdom Pseudomonadati; phylum Pseudomonadota; class Gammaproteobacteria; order Pseudomonadales; family Pseudomonadaceae; genus Pseudomonas; species Pseudomonas sp. P1_F1_2. The sequence goes on from NZ_JBFUBK010000177.1 coordinate 1,782, forward strand.
GGCACTTCGTGACCCAGCAGCGCCGGCAATCCTCGGGACAGTTTCAGCAGCAGAGGCAAGTCGATGCCAGTTGGAATACCGATTTCATCGCACAGGTTGACCAGGTCTTCGGTGCAGATGTTGCCGGACGCACCCGGTGCAAACGGACAACCGCCGAGCCCGCCCAGCGCGGCATCGAAACGTCGGGCGCCGGCCTCGTAGGCGGCCAGCACATTGCACAAGCCAAGGCCGCGAGTGTTGTGGAAATGCAGGGTCAAATCCGCTGGCGAGACCCGTTGCAACACCCGGCGCACCAGCCTGTCGACCTGTCGCGGGTTGGCCATGCCAGTGGTGTCGGCCAACGTGATGCCCTGGATGCCGAGTTCCTGATAGGCCTCGACGATTTGCAGCACCCGGTCCTCATCGATCTTGCCTTCGAACGGGCAGCCGAAGGTGGTGGCGATGCTGGCGTTAAGGCGCACCGGCGTGCCCTGAACGTAGTGCACGATCTCACCGAATGCGGCCAACGAGTCTTCGCAACGCATGCGCATGTTCGCCAGGTTGTGCGTCTGGCTGGCGGACATCACCAGATTCAGCTCATCGGCCCGCGTCGCCAACGCCCGTTGCGCGCCTTTGAGGTTGGGGATCAACGCAACGTAGATCACGCCCGGTTGGCGGGTGATGCCCTTGAACACCGATTCACCGTCACGCAACGCCGGGATGGCCTTGGGCGACACGAACGAGCCGGCTTCGATCCGGCTGAAGCCGGCCAGCGACAGTTGATCGATCAGGGCAATCTTGTCGACGGTTTCAACCCAGGTTGGCTCAATCTGCAAACCATCGCGCGGGGAGACTTCCTGAACGATCAGGGTCTGGGAGTAATCAGTAATCATTGCACCACTCCTTCAGCTTTCAGGCGTTCGATGTCTGCCCTCGTGAGGCCAAGCGTCCCGAGGATGTCATCGGTGTGCTGGCCCAGGCCAGGTCCCGACCAGTTCACGCCGCCGGGCGTTTCGGACAGTTTGGGCACGATCCCCGGCATTTTCACGGTGGCGCCACCCGGCAGTTCGGCGCTGAGCAACATGTCCCGCGCCTGATAATGCGGATCGGCGACGATATCGGCCACTGAATAGATACGACCGGCCGGGACTTCGGCCGCTTCCAGCGCCGCCAACACGGCATCGATCGGCAGGCTGCTGGTCCAGTGGGTAATGGCGGCGTCGAGCACATTGCTTTTCAATGCACGCCCGTCGTTGTGAGCAAACTCGGGGGCTTCGGCCAGATCATGCCGACCGATGACCTCCATCAGACGCTTGTAAATCGGGTCGCTGTTGCCGGCGATCACCACGTAAGCGCCATCGGCCGTCAGGTACGTATTAGACGGGGCGATGCCCGGCAAGGCGCCTCCACTGCGTTCACGCACATGGCCGAGCATGTCGTATTCCGGCACCAGGCTTTCCATGACGTTGAACACGCTTTCAGCCAGCGATACATCGACCACTTGCCCACCGCCCTGCCCGGTCTTGACCCGCAGCAACGACATCAAGGCGCCGATCACCGCGTGCAGCGAAGCGAGGGAATCGCCGAGGCTGACACCCACCCGCGCCGGTGGTGAACCGGGTGTACCGGTGGTATAGCGAATCCCGCCCATGGCCTCGCCGATGGCGCCGAAGCCCGGGCGATCACGGTACGGGCCGGTCTGGCCGTAACCGGAAATGCGCACCAGCGTCAGGTTGGGATTGAGGGCGTGCAACACGTCCCAGCCCAGGCCGAGTTTTTCCAGGGCACCGGGGCGCAGGTTTTCGATCAGCACGTCGGCACTGGTCGCCAGTTGCTTGACCAGTTCGATGCCTTCAGGGGATTTGAGGTTGAGTGCCAGCGACTTCTTGTTGCGCGATTGCAGGTACCACCACAGCGACGTGCCTTCGTGCAGCTTGCGCCACTTGCGCAGTGGGTCGCCCTGGCCCATGGCTTCGATCTTGATGACTTCGGCGCCGAACTCGGCAAGCATGCGCGCGGCGAATGGCGCGGCGATCAGCGTGCCGATCTCGATCACTTTGATGGCGCTTAAAGGGGCAGACATCGCAAGTTACCTCTTATTCTTGGAATATGTGCCAAGGCTAGAGGAGCGGGGGTCAAGGAATCCAACCTTCAGTTGGCAACGGGCGTTCGTGAAACGCGAACGCTCGGTTGGAGATTGTCGGCAAACTCAGGTCAGTCATCGCGGGCAAGCCCGCTCCCACACTGGATTTATGTCACGCCAGAAAACCCTGTGGGAGCGGGCTTGCCCGCGATGAGGCCCGCCCATTCAACCGAGAATGATCAGACCTGCCCGCGCAACTGTTCAAACAACATCCGGCTCACCGGCGACAACGCCGCTTCGTCCCGCACCACGATGATCAACGCTCGATCCGACCAGTCATCCGTCAACGGCACTGCGTGCAACCCCAGCGCCCGGCCAAACAATTCATAAGCCTTTAGCGGAAGAATGCCGATGCCCATGTTGGCCTGCACCATCCGGCACATGGCGTCGAATCCCGGCACATGAATGCGCAACCGCAGCACTTTGCCGGCCTTGCGAGCGGCGGCATGGGTGCGCATGTTGATCGAACTGGCGGCATGCAAACCCACGTAATCGCTGTCCAGGGTGTCGGCAAACGCCAGGTTCGAACGGCTCGCCAACGGGTGATCGGGCAGCATCAACACCACCAGCTTGTCTTGCCGGTACAGCACGCTGTGCAAACCCTTGGTGTCGCTGTCGATCGAGCAAATGCCCAGGTCCGCCACACCGTCCAGCACCCCTTGAATCACGCCGCTGCTGGGGCGCTCTTCGAGGTCGGTCTTGACCTGCGGATGACGCTCGGAAAAGTCGCGCAAGTCCTCGGGCAAAAACTGAATGATCGCCGACAGGTTGGCGAGCATCCGCACATAGCCGCGAATGCCGTGGCTGTGCTCGCCCAGTTCAAGGCCCATTTTCTCGACGTTGAACAGCATCTGCCGCGCGTGGTGCAGCAAGGTTTCGCCGGCCGGCGTCAGGGTCATCCCCTTCGCCTGGCGCACGAACAGGCTGATGCCCAACGCGTCTTCCAGCTCCACCAGGCGCTTGCTGGCCGCCGACACCGCGATGGCTTCACGCGCGGCGGCACGGGTCAGCGTGCCCTCTTCATGGACGGCGACGAACAGTTGCAGGGTGAGCAGGTCGAGACGGCGGATCAGGCTTCTTTGCAGCATGGAGGGCTCGATGACTTCTGCGCGGCTGAATGGGCAGGATAACCGGGTTTTGCCCCACATCCACACCGCTATCGCCCTACACATAAATCTCTTGTAACACTCGACCGAAGCGGAAACGGCCGATTCAGCGGCAACGTCGCACTCTGTAAAGTCTGGCAACACACACGGACGGCTTCACCACTCAAGGACAGACACTTCAAATGGACCAGACAACGCACGCGGCAAATACCTTCACCAACTATCGAAAACTGGTCGCGCTGGCCGATCACGACTGGGAAACCGCAGAAGCGGGGAAAGTCGCGGGACTGAATGTCGACATCAGAAGCAGCAACCGCATGGTTGACCAGCACGGACGTGCGTTTCATCACTTCTGCACCACCTCCTACCTGGGCCTGGATCACCACCCTGATCTGCTCGACGGCGCCATGACCACCTTATGGGAAACCGGCACTCTGCGCGTCGCCAACTCAAAAAACCGCTGCAAACTGACGATCCTCGATCAGTACGAAACCGAGCTATCAGCATTGTTCGGCGCCACCTGTTTGAGCACCTTGTCGTGCAGCGCAGCAAGTGCCGGCATCCTGCCGCTGCTGGCCAGCGGCGTGTTCACCGAGAACCGGCCGCCGGTGATGGTGTTTGACCGTTTGGCGCACTACTCGATGAATCACCTCAAAGCCGCCTGCGCCGATGAAACCAGGGTCGTGACCAGTCCGCACAACGACATGGATTTCCTCGAAACCCAGTGCCAGCAAAACAGCAGGGTCGCGTATGTTGCCGACGGTGCGTACAGCATGGGCGGGGTCGCCGACATGGACAGCCTTTTGTATCTGAAGGACCGTTATGGGTTGTTTCTCTACCTTGACGACTCCCATGCTCTATCCACCGTTGGTACATTCGGTGCCGGCCTGGCGCGCCCCAGGTTTCAGGCCCTGGAAGATGACGGCCTGATCGTCGCCTCATTGGCCAAGTCATTTGGCGCCAGCGGCGGGCTGGTGATGCTGGGCAATGAACGGCAGAAAAAGCTGATTCAACGCTACGGCGGCCCCAGCAATTGGTCGCAAAGCCTGAACAGCGCGGCCATCGGCGCGGGCAGAGCCTCCATCCAGCTGCATCAAACGCCGGCATTTGCTGCGTTACAGGAAAAACTTCAGGTTAATATCCGCCTCTTTGACAGCCTGATCCGAACCGCACAGCACGGCAGCAACATGGCGATTCGCTTGATCCACTGCGGGGATGCGGCGCCGGCCAACCGCATCGCCATCGAATTGGCCAACCTCGGTTTCTTGACCTCGGCGGTATTTTTCCCTGTGGTTGCACAAGGCAAGGCCGCTCTCAGAATCACTTTGCGGGCGGACATGGAACCGATGCTGATCCGCCACTTTTGTCAGCTCCTCACCGAGCTTTTATGTACACCCGCCGCAGTCCTCGGCGACTGAACACCAGGGAAGATGTCATGAAGAGCCGCACCACCCTCCTCGTCACCTGCAGCACGGTTTTTCTCGCTCAACTGGGCATGAGCATTTACCTGCCGGCGCTGCCGGAGATGGCTCGGCATCTGTCCGCCGACGCCTCGCAAGTATCCTGGGGCCTGGCGGTGTACTTGATCGGGATGGCGCTGCCGATGTTGTTC